>CANQQH010000014.1 GCA_947625955.1 uncultured Clostridia bacterium
TCTTTGAAACGGAAGTTTCTCACAAGAAGCGCCACCAGAAATAGTGTGACAGACAGCGAGTTGAGAAGCGGAAATATTTGACCTGGCAGAAAATAGAGAATCACGAATATTATTGCTTCCATCAGCGCTGTTATGCCAAGCCAAATCATGGCGTTTTTGACATTCATTGCGCGCACATCTAGTTGGTCGGTGTTCTTGTTTTGATTTTTCTTGAATGTTATGATTGCTATAATATCAAGAGGAATATACAAAGCAATATTTATTATAGCTTCGCCATAGACTTTGGCGATGAATGAAACAATCGTGTAGAGCGTTGCTGAGAAAATACTCAAAAATATTCCAAGCAATTTTCCCCTTGCAAGCAGATTGTTTGCAAACATATATATAAATAATGATAGCACCGCAAAAACTAGTTCATAGTTGAAAGGTCGAATGAATATGAGGCATAGTATGCCAGCGATGAAGAATATTGGATACCAAAGCCGCTCAAACCAACTTGTTTGTTTGAGCGCCCAAACGATATCTTTTCTCTTCTCGTCTGGCTCTTGCAATTGCATGTCATGATAAAACGCACCGCGAGTTGCACTGCTGGTTCCAAGAATCAAATTTCTGCTAACACGATTTATCCTTTTGTTTGACATTTTTCTCTTCTTCTGCTATTTTTTGCGATTTTGATGCAGTTTTTCAAGTTTGTTTAGGTTATTTTGCGTTTTTTATGAGACTTGTTGGCTCGCCAGTGTGATAGACATTGAGCTTGTGAAGTGCTCTGGTGCAAACAACATAGAACAAGTTTTTGTGTTCTTTTGGGTATTGCTTTTCGCTTGCGTCATAAACCAGAACCGCATCAAACTCCAAGCCTTTTGCGAGATACGATGGAATGATTGAAATCTTGTCGGCGTGGAAAACATTGTCCTTCCCGGTTATCACTTTGAAAAGCTTTGCGTCGTTGTTTGTTTTCAAAAGTGCGTCGTAGAGTTTGTTTGCTTGGTCTTGCGTTTTGGTTATGATTGCAATGGTGTTGTATTTTTTCTTCAATGCTATTGCATCTGCAAAGACTTTTGAATTTTTCATAAGTGGTTCATCGGCAATGATTTTCACCTTGTCGCCATGGCGGTCAACTTGGTTATACATATTCTCGTCGCCAATGATGTTTTTGCAGAACATATTGATTTCGTAGGTTGAGCGATAGGTTTTTGTGAGATAGGTCATGTCATACTTAACGCCCGGCCTGTCTTGTTTGAGCAGGTTCAAAATTGCTTCGTAGTTTTGGTGTGTTGCAAATGGCATGATCGATTGGTTGATGTCGCCAAGGATTGTGATATTCGCACGCCTGAACAAGTGTGCCAAAATCTTGTATTGCATGATGGTGTAGTCTTGCGCTTCGTCGATCAAAACATATTTGATTTTGCTTTGCGCCATTGAACCCTGAATCCTATCTTTCAAATATAGATAGCCAACAATGTCTTCAAACAAGATGACGTTGTTTTCAAGGTTTTGGGATGTGTAGTCAAAGATGTCGCCAAGTTCGCTATCGGTGAGCTGGTGGGTTTTTGGCGTGTTGGTTGACGCGTAGATGTCCTTTATCATTTTCAGGAAGTTGTCTTTGTTTGAATAGATATCGCGATAAAGTGAACGGCAATTGATTTTTGCAAGGTGGTCTTCAAAAGCGTTCTTGATTTTCGTTGCACCTGCTGTTCCCTTGCCCAGCCTGATTGTTAGGTGCAAAATTATTTTCTCAATGAGCTTTTTGCCCTGATTAACGAGACTCACGCCGTCGCTGTCAAGTTCGTTGGCAAGTTTTTCCAAATACTCTTTGTCGATGATGACGCTGTTGTTAACAACGATATCTTCAATTCCAAGAATGCTGTTGCGATTTTGCTTCAAGTAGTTCTCAATGAGATGAATATAGGTTGCGCCATATTTGAGCATGATTGAGTTATATTCAGTGCTGTGCTTTTTTGCAGTTGGGCTCACTGAGTAAACGCGCTCATACAAATCGTTGACCGTGCCATTGATTTTGAAGTCAACGTGCGTTCGAACATAGTCCATGAAAGTTGTTTGATAAACATTGTCTTCACCAATTTCAGGAAGCACGCCTGAGATGTAGTTTGAGAAGATGTCGTTTGGCGACAGAATGAGTATGTTTGAGTTATTTATGTTCTTCCTCTCGGCATAGAGAAGGTATGCAATCTTGTGCATTGCAACGGATGTTTTTCCACTTCCCGCCGGGCCTTCAACAACCAAGATGTCAACATCTCTTTTGCGGATGATTTTGTTCTGCTCTTTTTGAATGGTGTTGACAATATTGCGCATTTTTTCAGACGCGTTATTTTGGAGCATTTGCTTCAAAATGTCGTCAACAACCTGCATGTCGGTGTCGAAGATTTGAACGATTTTGTCTTTTTCAATTTTGTATTGGCGTTTCAAAGTTATCTTGCCTTTGATGATCTCGCCGTTTGGCGCCGTGTATTGTGCCTCACCCTTCTCGTAGTCATAGAACATGCTCGCGATTGGGGCGCGCCAGTCATAGATATAGAAGTTGGTGTCGTCGCTGAGAGTTGCAATTCCAATATAAACAGGTATGAGCTCACCCTCAGTTTCAAAATCGATTCGCGCAAAATATGCGCTTTTCAGCATCTTGATATAGGAGCGCGCGTTGTTATAGGCATTGTTGGAACTGATTTGGTTCAGCTCAACAATACGCATGTTTTCTGCCCATTCGGTGTTGTCAATCTGGTTGTCGTAGTCCCAAACATAGCGAAGTTCCTCTTTGATTTCGTCGGCAAGCGCAACAACCTTTTGATTGCTTTTTTCAAGTTCGCTTTCCAAAACCGAAATAACTTTTTTTAGATATTGCTTTTCTTTGTTGAGTTCGTTTTCGTCGATCATTAAATTCTCCTTGTTTGCCGCTCATGAGAGAAGCGATGATTGAAAAATCATCCAATAAATTATATTTATTGGATTCTCCTACTGGTTTATTATAGCTGATAACATTTGTTTTTTCAAAACGAATTTTATATGTTATGTTGATTTTTTCTTAAAGTTTTGCATTTTTTAGTTGGCAAAACGCCAGCTGTTTGTTTTTGGGGCTGGTGTCAAAGTTTTGCGAAAAATTAGTCTTGTTTGTTGTTCTTCTCCTCTTGCTTTGCAGCTTGTTTCACTTGCTTTTTCAGTTTGAGAATATTGACAATATAGATAATATATAGAACAATCACGCCAAGCGCGACAATAATGATGATGCTTGAAAAAACTAACATAAGCGTTCGGTCTATATATTGATTTAATAGTTGCAGCACAAGATTTAGCATGACGACTGGCAAATATATGAGCGTTGTTATCAAAGCGAGCCTTTGATATTTTATTATCTTTTTGAGAAGATTTTCGTCAATTTCGCTTTCCTTAACGTCCCAATAGGTTTTTTCCTTCTTGTCTTTTTCCATAGCGATACTCCTTGAAAATCCTAAAATATGACTTCACATTTCACAACAGGCTTTTCTTGTTTTTGAAGCACATTTTTCTTTCACGGTTATTCCGTCGATTTTTGGTTCTCCCATCATTGCGGTGATGGCATCTTCAACAATTTGAAACATACCCAAAACTGACAGGCACTCGTCTGACCCTGCCATGGTGGCACTAACTTTTTGCGTTGCTGTGAAAATCATAATGTTCCCCTAGTTTTTCTCTTTGCGTTTGAAATAGCAGCGGTCTTTTAGGCTGTTTGGCAGGTACTGCTGCTCCACCCAGCCGCCGTAGTCATGAGGATATTTATATTTCTTGCTTGCCTCGGTGTGGTTTTGTAAGTAGTCGGGCACATTGTCGTCAGGATGGTTTTTGGCGTCGTCTTCCGCCATGTCTTTCGCGATAACAACTCGGTTATCTTTTGGGCTTTCGCAAACATAAATTATTGCCTGCGTTAGCGCAAGGTTACCCTCGGGCATTCCCAAATTATCGAGCGCATAAAGCGCGCAGCACGCCTGCACTAGTGCGTTTGGTGCAGAAAGACCAACATCTTCGCTTGCATGAGCGATTGTTCGCCTTGCCAAAACTTGCGGCTCCACCCCTGCCTCAATCAGCCTGTTGGCGTAGTAGAGCGCAGCGGTGGTGTCGCTTCCGCGAAGGCTCTTGCAGAAGGCACTCAAAATATGATAATAGACATCGTCGTTGAGGCTAAGATTCTTTTTCTGCAAGCATTCGGCGGCGATTTCTTTCGTTATCACAATCTCGCCTTTCTTGTTCGGCTTGGTGGTTATTGCGCCAAGTTCCAAGCCATTGAGCGCGCTGCGAACATCACCACCACAGGCGGTTGCAAAATAGTTTAGCGCGTCCTCGTCGGGTTTGAGGTTGAAAACTTTGAGGCCGTCCTCAGATTCCATGGCACGCCTTAGAACGCTCTTCACGTCGTCGGCGCCAAGACGCTTAAATTCAAAAACAGAGCACCTTGAAACGATAGCCCTTGTCATGCTGTATGCGGGGTTTTCGGTTGTGCAGCCAACGAAAATCACATAGCCATTTTCAAGCGCAGCCAAAAGCGAATCACTTTGCGCCTTGTTCCACCTGTGGCACTCGTCGAGCAGCAGGTATGTTTTCTTGCCAAAAAGTTCAAAGTCACTCTTTGCGTGCTCAATGACTGACTTCACCTCTGCAACTCCACTTGATATAGCGTTTAGCTTCACAAAGTTGGCGTTGCTTGTGTCGGCAATGATGCGAGCAAGCGTGGTCTTGCCTGTTCCCGGCGGACCATAGAAAATCGAGCTTGGCACACGCTTTGCCTCGATGAGTCTTCGCAAAAGTTTGCCAGGGCCAAGAATATGCTTCTGCCCAACAAAGTCTTCAAGTTTGGTTGGACGCATCCTTTCGGCGAGTGGTTTTTTGTCGTTATGTAGATTTTCAAATAGGTTGTCCATCTTTGTTTTTTCTCCTGCAATTAAAAAATTTTAGCACACAATAACTAACATTCAATAACACAAATAAGTATATCACAACAACCTTTGTTTAGCAAACTTTTGTAAATGATAGCAAGATAAATGCTACTTCTCGCTTAGCAGAAAATTGATATGGCGATAGATGAGTTTCATTTTGCAAAGAGATTCGTCGAGTTTTTGAATGAGCAGGGTTGTTGACAAGTTGATGTTGAAATTGCCACAGCTAAAAATCTTTGTTGAATTTTTGTTAAATAGAAACGCACCATAGACCTCTTGAAAGGAAGCGCTACTTTTCAATCTCGTTGCACTCGCGCCCCTTAGAATGAGTTTCTTATCGGCTGAAATTTCGGCAAGCATTTTGAAATAGATTGTTGCAAGATTGATTGAAAGCAGTGCGCCGAGAATGTCAGATTCCTTTTTGTAGATTTTGAAAACCGAAGAGAGTTTTTTGAAGTTTTCAAAAACATCATAGTTTTCTTGACTTATGATCTCATGGCTGAAAAAATTAGCAAGGCTCTCCACCATTGTTTCTTTTTGGAATGAGCGATATTTTTCACTTGACGAGTTTAGTTTTTTCTCGGCCCTTGAAACAAGCTCAACTATGGTTTTTGTTTTATTTTTTAGTGCTAGTTCAACATAGGTTTTTCTTTCGCATTTCGAAATTGAAAGAAGTTTTTTTGAAATGTTATAGGTTTTGAGCGGTTTATACGAAAAAGTGATTTTGTTTGATTTTTCAGCTTGTTTTGGCGTTTTGGAGCTGTTTTTCACTTTGTTTTCGTCAAAATTGCGTTTTTTGAAAAGAGAATAAAGAAACAAAATAAAAATTTTTTCGTTCTTGTCATCGCCCTTGAACATGGCAAACAGCGCCAAAGCAAGCGCAAGAAAAGAAAAAATTAACAAAACTATCATATAGCAATTATTTCACTTTTTGCTTTTTATTAAACAAGAAAAATGCCATGCTGATGCATGGCGGTAAAGTTAGTCTATAAGCCGAGTTCTGTTTTAGATGATTATCTATCTTGGCGTTTTGTTGCCAAAACGCTCATGCGATTTTGGGGACGGACGAGCAGCCCTTAGTGTCCCACATCTTGCATCATGCAGAGTTTACAGCTAAGATATGTCACCATATCTTAGAGTGGGCTCTTACCCCACTTTTCCACCCTTGCCCTTCACCCAAGCGGGTTAGTTGGCGGTTTATCTCTGTTGCCCTTTTCCTCAGGTCACCCTGGCTTGACGTTATCAAGTGCATTTGCTCTATGATGCTCGGACTTTCCTCATCAGCTTTTGCTGACGCAATCATCTGGCTAACTTTACTATTATTATTTTAGCATGATTTCCTGTTTTTGTCAATATCTTAGAAGCTGCCTTAGTTCTTCAATCGCTTTCTTTTCAATCCGCGAAATATACGAGCGCGATATGCCAAGTTTATCCGCCACCTCGTTTTGCGTGAGCGGTATGCCGCCGTCGATTGCGTAGCGAAGATATAGAATTTCTCTTTCTCTCGTGTTAAGCTTTTCGTTGATGTATTTCACAACTTTGTCAAAAAGCACTTTGGTTGAAGCCCTGTCTTCAATGGGTGCAGAACTATCTTGCAAAATGTCAAAGAGTGAAATCTCGTTGCCGTCTTTGTCAACACCAATTTTGTCGTCGATTGAAACTTCGCTTTGAAATTTCTTTTGGCTTCTCAGTAGCATCAATATTTCATTTTGTATGCACCTTGCGGCGTAGGTTGAGAAGCTGTGCCCCTTTTCCTCTTTGAATGACGAAACGGCTTTCATCAGCCCTATCGAACCAACAGAAATCAGCTCATCCTGTTCAATATTGCAATTTTGATATTTCTTCACAATATGAGCAACTAGCCTGAGGTTGTGTTTGATGAGTTTTTCTTCGGCGTCTTTGTCGCCATTTTTGAGTTTTTCAAAGCACTCATGTTCCTCTTCACTTGAAAGAGGTTTCAAAAAAGCATTTTTGTTTGCAATGCGTCCTGTGAGCAGGAAGATTTTTGATAGAAGTTTTATGATTGCAGAAATGAACATGTTTTTCTCCTTTGGTATAGGATATTTTCAGTTTCTGCAATTTATGACAAAATATAGCAAATTATTTTCGAAGTATGTCGAGCGGCTCAATATTTTTTATCTTGGTTTTGATGAACACTTTTTGGCAGACTTTCTTTGCGTCGGTTATGCTTTTGCCGCTCTCGTCGGTCATCGAATCGATTGTGAGTTTCTTTTGAAAGGCGTTGGTTGGGCTCAAAATTTCAAGCGTGTCGCCAACCATGAACCTGTTGCGCATTTCAACCCAGATTCCGTCTTTTTCCACACTCTTGACTATCGCAACAAACTTCGAGGTCTGCTCTTGCGATGATGATTCCAGGTTTTGGCGAATCTTGCCGTCTTTGAACATGAAGCCCTTTGTGTAATCACGATGGCTGGCCTTGAAAAGTTCATTATAGATGGACTTTGGAACTTTATATGGTTTGTTTTCGGCTTTCAATTTATAGTATAAATCAATCGCGCGCCTATACGCATTAACAACTGTTGCAACATAGTAGGGCGATTTCATCCTGCCTTCAATTTTCAGGCTTGAAACGCCAGCCTCGATGATTTTGTCAATCTCGTCGATCAGGCAGAGGTCCTTTGAGTTCATGATATAGGTTCCCCTGTCGTCCTCTTGAATTTCAAGTTTTTGGTCTCTGCGGCTCTCTTCGCTTATATAGTATTTCCATCTGCAAGCCTGCACACATTCGCCATGGTTTGCGTCGCGGCCGGTCAGATAGTTTGAAAGCAGGCACCTGCCGCTATACGAAATGCACATCGCGCCGTGCACGAAGGCTTCAAGCTCCATGTCTTTGTTATATGACTTTATCTCTTTTATCTCGTCAAGAGAGAGTTCTCTCGCAAGAACAACTCGCGATGCACCCATTTTCTCATAGGCTGCCACTGAATATTTGTTCGTTGAGTTCGCTTGCGTGCTTATGTGGATGTTGAGGTTTGAGTGCTCTTTGATGAAGTTGAAAACTCCAATGTCGCTCACCAAAACGGCGTCAACGTGTATGCTTTCCAAGAATTTGAGATAGTCTTCAAGCCCCTCGAAATCCTTGTTGTGGGCATAGATGTTGATGGTTATATACGCTTTTTTGTTTGCGCTATGCACACGCTCAATCGCGCGTTTCATTTCCTCTTCGTCAAAATTCGAACTCATTGCTCTGAGCCCATAGTTCTTGCCAGCAAAATATACAGCGTCCGCACCAAAGTGCAGCGCCGTTTCAAGTTTTTCCATGTCGCCAGCAGGCGCTAAAAGTTCAACTTTTTCCATTTTCACCTCACAAGGATTTCAAGCATCCCGTCTTCAATCTTATATAGTTTGTGGCTCTCGATTTTTGGATGCATCTTGACAACATCAAGAAACATTTCAAGCCGCTTGACTATTGTTCTAAACCTTTTTGGCATTTCTTTTTTGTTTTCCACCCAGCCTCGAAACAAAACATTGTCGGCAAGAATGGTACCGCCGTGCTTTGTGAGCATCAAAAGATTTTCAAGCATTTTCACATATTGCGCTTTGGGACCATCGAGAAAGATGAAGTCGAATGTTCCAAGCTGCGCTTCGTCGAGAGCGAGCATTGAAATGGCAAAGCTACAATCGTCTTCGATGATGTTCACTCTGTTTTCAAGCCCCGCACGAGAAAAGTTTTCTTTCGCTTCAACAACTTTGGCGTGGTCGTGCTCGATTGTTATAAGCTCACTATCTTTCGATGCTTCAAGCATAAGGATTCCGCTATATCCAACCGCAGTGCCGATTTCAAGAATCTTCTTTGGTTGCAGCCGCTTTACAATTTCGGCAAGCATTTCGTGACTTTTCTCACGAATTATAGGAACACCCCTGCGTTCAAGTGAGTCTCTCAGCTCAGTTTCCTTTTCCATTCTACACCCTGAAAATTATTGGCAATATCATTGGTGTGCGCATTGTCTTTTTATAGAAGAAGTTGCGAAGAGGCTTGCGGATTTGGTTGCGAAGGTCGTTGAAATCGTGCTCTTCTTTGAAGTCCATGAGTTTCAAAGTGTCCATCAAAATGCCCTTTGCTTCTTCGGTGAGCGCCTCTGCCTCAGCGTTATAAACAAAGCCGCGGGTTATCATGTATGGCTCAGTTGTAAGCTCTCCACTTTCAGCCGAAACGCCAATGACAACAATAACAAGCCCGTCTTCGCTGAGAAGCTTTCTATCGCGCAGAACAACGCTTCCAACATCGCCGATGCCAAGCCCGTCAACAAGTTGTTCGCCGGCGGCAACTGTTCCCTTCTTTGCCATTGAGTTCTTGGTGACTTCAACAACAGTTCCAATCTCCGGGATGAGCATATTGTGCTTATCCATTCCAAGCCCTTCCGCCATCAAGCAGTGCTCTTTGAGATGCCTATACTCGCCGTGAACTGGAATGAAGAACTTTGGATGCACGAGCGAGTGTATGGTTTTGAGTTCCTCTTGGCAAGCGTGACCAGAGGTGTGAACATTATCGTGAATGACCAGCGCGCCCTTTTTATAGAGGTTGTTGATAACCTTGTTTACCATGTTTTCATTGCCTGGAATTGGGGTTGATGAAAAGATAACGGTGTCGTTATCGCCGATTTCAATTTTGCTAAACTCACCATTTGCAAGCCTTGAAAGTGCACTTCGAGATTCGCCCTGGCTTCCGGTTGAGAGCACAAGCACATTCTTGTCTTCTAGTGAGCCGACTTTCTCAACATCGATGAAAACATTTTTGTCGAACTTAAACTCGCCGATTTTCATGCCGGCGTCGATGTTGTTTATCATGCTTCGACCAACAACCGCAACGCGCCTGTTATATTTGATAGCAAGGTCGATTATTTGCTGAATACGATAGATGTTGCTCGAGAAGGTCGCAACGAAGATACGCCTTGTTGCGTGCTCAATGAAGATCTCTTCAAGCTTTTCACCAATACACCTTTCGCTGAGAGTGTAGCCTGGGCGCTCAATATTCGTGCTTTCGCCAAGCAGGAGTGTTACCCCTTTCTCGCCGATTTCGGCAATGCGCGGAAGGTCGATTCTCTCGCCGTCGATCGGAGTGTAGTCAATCTTGAAGTCGCCGGTGTGGAAAACAATACCAACTGGCGTGGTTATCGAGAGTGCAAAAGCACCGGCAATTGAGTGGTTCACCTTGATGAACTCAACGGTGAAGCAACCGAGCCTTACCTCATTTCGTGGGTTTACAACCATTTGCTTGATGTTGGTTATCTTGTGCTCGCGGAGTTTGTTGTCAAGAAGGGTCAGCGTGAGCTTTGAGCCATAGACTGGGACTTTGAGCTCTTTGAGAAGGTATGGAAGTGAGCCGATGTGGTCTTCGTGGCCGTGGGTTATAACAATACCCCTCACCCTCGATGCGTTCTCCTTGAGATAGGTGAAGTCTGGGATAACAAGGTCAACGCCCGGCATATCTTCGCCCGGGAACGCAAGCCCGCAGTCGATAACCATGATGTCATCGCCATATTCAAGGGCTGTGATGTTTTTGCCTATTTCTCCAATGCCGCCGAGAAAAACAACTTTGAGCGCGTTCTTGTTTGTTCCAGCCTTGACCGAAGCTTTCTTTGGCTCGCTCACTTCTTTCTTTGCTGGTTTTTTCTTGGCTCCAACCGAGATTGCAACATTTTGTTCAGGATTATTGAAAACCCTCTTTGTTGTTTTGGTGGCTACGGCCTCGGCAGCTTTTGGCATCTCCTTCACGACTTCTTTTTCTTGCTTTTCCTTTTTGCGATATACCCTCTTTTGAGGTTTGTCGGCAGACTTTTCCTTTGTTGATGATAAAAATTTGTCAATTCTGTCCATAATAAAATAAATCTCCTGTTAAAAAATTGTAAAAATAAAGTTTTTTTAATTGATTGATTGGCTAGTCAATTAGTTGGCGATTGGCTAGTCAATCTTGTTTTCTTCTCCAAGTGGTGTCACGATGATTGAGTTTGAAATATAGTAGCGTTCCTTTCGCGCACCAAAATAATTGGCGAGTTCAAATATTGCAACAAACACATAGGATGCAGGCAGCGTTACAAGAAGCGCCGCACCAAATGTGAAGATTCCAAGGAAGAGGTTGACGAGCATTAGCGTTAGGATTGTTATGATAGAGTTTGAAAAAATACGCCAGAACTTTTTGAAAACATGCGTGCAACCTGAGAAAAATGCCTTGAAAGCCAAACCCTTTTTGCTGAGAAGCTCCCCTGCCATTGCTGAGAAAATCGTGAGCTCGAAAGTTGTTATGAGAGTGAGAAGCAAAATAACAATGAAGAGCCCAAGCACAACAGACAGCGGCGTTGACACCAAACTGAAAAATCCATAGAGTATAAGAATTTTTATTGATGATATTGGAATTTTCAAAACGAACTTCGCAAGCGAGAATCTCAAACCAACGAGCGATGTTGAAACAAGGCTTTGGAAATAGCCAACTTGCGTGAAGCTTGTCATTTTCATATACATTATGTTTGAAATATTGAATAGTGAAATGTTTTTGAGTATGCTATTTATAACAACGCCGAACAGGACTGTGAAGAGCATGCTGACCCAAAGATTGCCAATATTATGGCTCAAAACTTCGGATAAGTGATTGACTGAGTTTGAAAGCGTTGAGAAAACGTCCTTCGGCGAAGTGTAGATTTTTTCAAAGAAAGCACTAAAATCTGCAAGCACCCCTTCTGCTCTCAGCGTGGTTATTATTGGATGTGCAACACCATAGACAATTCCAATTATTGCAAGCGATGTTACAAGCATATATAGAAGTTGCTTCCAAACCAAACTGAAATTAGAGGTCAGGAGCTTTACAGAGTTCTTATAAGACATAATATCCCCTTGAATGAAAAATAAACGAAAAAACCTAAAAAAAACTTATACTTTCAATTAGTATATTATAAGCGGAGAAAAAAAGCAAGCATAAAAAGCAAATTTTTCTTGGGCGCCCTTGATAGGATTTTTATTCTATTAAAAAACGCAATAAAAAATGGCCGCCCGAAGGCGACCAAAAAAGAAGATTATTGCTTGTTTTTGAGATATGAAAGAAGTTCGTTGTAGCGATAGGTTCCAAGGATTCTTAGAAAATCCTTGTTTGTTTCCATGATGTCAATGGCATAGGAAGTGTCGATGCTGTCGAAGTAGGATTTGAGATAGTCCATCTGCTTGTCTTTGATGAGATTTTGCGTGTAGTTCGCGCCATACTTGTCTTCAAGCTCGGTCAGCTGCTTTTGCTTTTGAAGCTTTTGATCTTCAAGTTTGAGCTTGTAGTCGGCTTCAAGTTTGTCAACATTATTATTGAACTCGATTGCTTCGTTTCTGCGCTTTTCATATTCCTGTTTTTGATTTTCAATCTCGCTTTGAAGTTCAAGGGCATATTCAATGTCAAGGTCGGAAAGCGCTTTGTCTCTTTCAGTTTCAAGATTTTTGATGTTTGCGTCAGCTTCGTCAAGCTTGTTGTTAAGGTCTCTTAGAGTTTGGCTCAGTTCCTTTGCTCTCCCACCTTCAATCTCTGAAAGTTGATTTATAATAACGCTTGATCTTGCAAGGCCGCGCCTGAGCGCTTGGTTTTCGGCAGACTTAACGGAGCCATTAAAAACAGAATTGATTTCATCTTTTCTGCTTTCGCTATTTTCTTTCGCAGACTCCTTTTGCTTCATTGCGTTTTCAATTTGCCTTGAAAAGTTTTCGCTGGTTGACTCTTTCTTTTGGTCATACTTATTTTTTGTGAGTGAAGTTGCAAGGTCTTTTATTTCGTCGTCGGTCTTGGACTCAACCTCAACTTTTTCAAGACCCAAGCTGTCGGCGGCGTCAACATAGTCGCGGTTTGAATACTTTTTCTCAATGTCGCTAAGGTCGCTAAGAACATCGCTGACCCCCTTTTTGCTAAGGTCGCTATTTATCAAACTTATTTCATTTTGATTCTCGTTTTCTTTTTTCTTCTTTTCATTCTTCTCTTTTTCTTCAAGAAGAGTTTTCACTTTTTTATCAATATTAAAGTTAGCCATTTAATCTCCTTTGAAAAATGATTGTGTTGTTTTTTTACAGATTTTTGCCATTTTGAGATTGTTTTTCATACTCTCAACATATGATTTTGCGTTTTTTATGATTATTAGTTCTGTCATAGTTTGTTCACCGCCAGGCTTTTGTCTATTCGCGTTATGATATAGTTTTCGTCAAGGGCAATCACTTCGAAATATGGAAGTGATACCTTTTCTTTTTTGAGTGAGATGTTATCATCATTTATCTCAACTTGCTTTTTTCCAATGCCACCAAGATAATAAAAGATGCTGATTGAGTTTTCGCTAGGCATGATTGCCGAGATGTTTTCACCTTTTCCAAATTTCGAAAATTGGTTATTGAATATCATTGTCTATCCTCACTTCACCATTTGATTTGAAGCTTTCAAAGTCGCTGACTCTTGTTATTCTTGATAGCGGCGTTTGGTTGGTCATTGAAACTGCTGCCGCGCTTGGGCTTATTGAAAATGAAAATTTCAAGCTCATCTTCACACCCTCAAATGCAGCTGCTCCCATGAGGTCATACTTCGTGAAGTTAACAAGATATGATTCATTTTCGGTTGAAAGGTTGTCAATCTTTGCATATTGCTTTTTGAGTGTTATTCCAAAAACGCTCGACGAGGTGAAAACAAGAAGTGTGTCGAACATAAATTCAAAAGCTTCCACTTCACTTGCTGAAATATAGTCCCCAAGTGTATTTTCAAAGTCTAGCATCTCGTCGAACTTGTGAAGATTCTTGATTTCATAGTTTTCGCCGTTTTTGACAATAACATAGTTGCCGTCTTTTGAGGCGTAGTGTTCGAGCGAGGTTGTGAAGGATTCAGATGCCTTTTTGAGATCCGGATAATAATAGACCTCGGCATAAGGCGCAATTGTTTTTTGCGCAAGCACCACTCTGCCCGACGCGATGACCTTTGTTGTGTCGGCGAGCATTGAGTGAGCGAAAAATGTGTTCATGAACCTATTGCTCGTTTCGTTAAATTCTTCAAGAACATAGGTTGCACGGTCGCGATATGTGTCGGTCACAAAGTTCACAACCGCATCATAGTATGGGCTTTTTTGAACCGCGAAGACTCTTTTTGCTGTTGTTAGCGATGGGTTCGCGAGAGTGTCGTGATAGGTGTTTGCGACCTTTTTTATGCGAAGCACAACGGGACGCTTTTCATCATTATTCAAGATCAGCCCAAGAATTATTGTTCCGTTTGAAATGCACGCGTCGGCGTCGAACCAATTGTAGTTGAAGATTGAGTCGTTATAGGCGTTGAAATCAACAGACTGGCTGATAACCGCATTGTTGGCTATTTCATACACCCTGAAATATGGGCTTGTTGTTGCAAGAGTCAAGATAACATCGTCAAGGATGAACATTTTGAAAATGTTGCTAGCCTGCATTTGAGTAGTGTTTAGTTTTGTGAAGGCATAGTTCTCATTTTTGTATAGATGCACTGCTGCATCTTTTATGAATGCGATATACTTTCCGTCGGCTGAAACATAACGTGGTGTTGACGCGTCGAAACTCTCAATGAATGGCTTTTCAATTTTGTCGGCAAGTTTCTTTGCATAGTGCGTGAGAGTATAATTTTCAGCAGTTGGCGAAACACTTTCAACCGACTTTATGTTCTTCCCCAGTTCAACATAGCCAAGCTCTTCGGTTTCAAGGCTCTTGGAGGTTGAAACGGGATCATTCACAAGTTGGGTGTTGAGCCTCATGCACGCCTGGTCTTCAAAAACAACAACCAATTCCTCAGTTTCGCCCTCGCCGAGTTCGGCTGAGAATGTTATGGTTGCGCCGTCTTGACTGGCTGATATTTTCGAAGTGCATTTAACGGCTTCTTGCATATTTGGCAGCTGCCTTTCAACATATTCGTTTGGGCTCAGGTTGTCGCCACGAACAGCATAGAGCGTGTTGTCATCGGTCTCAAAATCATCGCCAAGCAGCCTGCGGATGAATTTGTTTTCACCACTAATGAAGAGTGCGTCGCTGAGGTTGGTCAGTTCAAGATAGATAGTAACGCGGATAACCAGCGTGTCTCCCGCCCTTCTTGTAACGCTCACGGGATTGCCCTCTTTGTCGGTGAGAAGCACATGGTTGAAAATGTCAGGGTCGAACTCACTTGACGCGCAAATACCAAGTTCGCTGAAACTGAATGTCTCGGGAAGTTCTTGGTCGATTGAAACCATCTTTTTGATAAACAAAGTTCCGTTTTTAATATCGCAGTTGATTTCTTCGGTTTCGGCTTTGAACGACCTGAGGAAGGTTGTGAGTTTTTGCGCTGAAAAGTCTAGTGTTTTTGTGCCAGTTCCAATCGCGATGTGAGAAGTGTATTGTTCAAGTTTCGAAATTTTACTAAACACGCCACTGAGCAAGGTGTTGTATGCCGTGTAGGTTGTGTTGTTGTGTGTTATTTCAAACTTGTTGTGTAGTTTTAGTTTCATATTTTTTTCCTCTAATTTTTTGGATAGTAGATGAGTCGAACGCAGTTGTCCCATTTGGTTGTTGAAATGCTCTCAACATACATTGAATATATTCAATGTATGT
>CANQQH010000015.1 GCA_947625955.1 uncultured Clostridia bacterium
ATAACCTCTTCGTGTTTTTCGTCTTGCTTTTGCTCTTCTTCTTTTGCCTTCGACTCACTCTTAACGTCAATCTTCCAGCCAGTTAGCCTTGCAGCAAGCCTAACATTTTGCCCACTCTTTCCAATTGCGAGGCTGAGCTTGTCGTCTGGAACAATGACCTTTGCTTGCTTGTTCACCTCGTCAATCTCAACCGACAAAACCGTTGCCGGCGACAAACTTCTTGCAATATATTCAAATGGATCGTCGCTATAAATGATGAGGTCAATCTTCTCCCCGCCGAGTTCAGAAACAACAGCGTTGACTCTTGTTCCCTTGTTACCAACGCACGCACCAAGTGGGTCGATTTGAGGGTCGCTGCTATAAATTGCCATCTTAGTTCTGTAGCCCGCCTCACGAACAATGTTCTTGATAACCACGTGCCCTGTTGAAATTTCAGGCACTTCGTTCTCAAAGAGTTTTCTAACAAAGCCAGGGTTCGACCTTGAAACGATTGCTTGAACTCCTCTTGCAGTCTCGCGAAGTTTCTTCACATAGACCTTGATACGGTCGTTGATGCGATAGTGCTCGCTGGCGATTTGGTCAGCAGGCATCAACACGCCTTCAATTTGCGTTCCGCTAAGCTCGATGAAATAGGTGTCGTTTTCTTGACGACGAATGTAGCCAGTCATCAAAGTGTCAACTTTTTCTTCAAGCTCACCAAAAGCGATATTGCGTTCAGCTTCCCTGAGTTTTTGCGTTACAACCTGCTTTGCAGTTCCGGCAGCAATACGCCCAAAGTCTTTTGGGGTTACCTCTTCGATGATTTGGTCGCCAACCTTATATGACTTTTTGATTTCTTGCGCGTCGGCAAGAGAAATTTGCGTGTTTTCGTCGGTCACCTCGTCAACAACGTTCTTATACGCATACACCTTGATTGTGCTTTTCTCTGGGTTGAGTTTAACCTCAACAGCCTTTGCTTCGCCGAAATTCTTTTTGTAGGCAGCAACGAGCGCTGTTTCCAAAGTCTCGATAAAAAATTCTTTTTTGATACCTTTTTGTTTTTCTAGCTCGTCAAGTGCTAGAAAGAAATCCTTATTAATCACTGTTCTTCTCCTTAAAATTCTATATGTTTGGTGGCTTTCGCGATGAGCTTTCTTTCAATGTTCATCTCTTTGCCCTTTTTATCCTTTATTGTTATTTTTTCATCGTCGAAACTAACGAGCTCACCAACAAAAGATTTTTTGAGCCCAATCTTTTTGAAGGTGTTAACATCCAGAACTTCGCCGATGTTTCTTGAAAAATCTTTGTCTGACTTAATCTCCCTGTCGAGCCCCGGTGACGAGACATTCAAAATGTAGCTTTCGCCGTTTGTTGGGTCGAGTTCGTCGAGCGGTTCGTCAATCGCATGATGCACTCTTTCGCAATCGTCGAGGTCAACGCCGCCGCGCTTGTCGATATACACCGTGAGGTTCATGCCGCTACTTTTCTTTTCATACGCAACTTCAACCACTTCAAGACCGAGCCCTTCGACAATTGGAGTTATTAGTTTTTCCACATTTTCTTTAACGTTTGCCAAAGTTTCCTCCTTTATTATTTTTGCAAAATTTTAGGAGTGGCAATCGCCACTCCCAAAGAAACGCATATAACTATTTTTTAGTATACACAACTATTTCTAAAATTGCAAGTATTTATGCATTTTTTTCGTAATTTTCTATATCGTCCATGCCCTCGCTCATTTTGAGAAGCACTTCGGCAGTTGCCATTGTGTCGAAAACTGCCCTGTGGGCGTTGTCTAGTTTGACTCCAAGTTTTTCGGAAATGGTGCCGAGTTTATAGTTCTTCACGCCCTTGACCTGCTTCTGCGCAACTTGATAGACATCGAGAATTGGATTATCAAAATTATAGCCGCAAAGCTTGCCAAAATGTTTCAAGAATATCATATCAAAGCCCGAAATGTTATAGCCCGAAAGCACGCAGCCGCGCGTGAATTTGAAAAAGTCTGGCAACACGTCCTGATACCTCGGCTTATCCTTCACGTCGTCGTCTTTGATTCCGTGCAAATCCGAGTTTGTTATGTGCATCTCAGGATTAATGAGACACGAAAAACTTTCAGTCATCTTGCCATTTTCAAGCTTCACAGCGCCGATTTCAATGATTTTATCGTTGCCGTCCATCCTCAGTCCTGTTGTTTCAAAGTCGAACACAACAAGTTTGTTTTTTTCAAAATATGGCAGCACTTTCGTTTGGTCTTTTGCAAAGAGGTCAACCTGGGAATAATATTCAACCGGCTCGGGCGTCACAAACCTATAATTCTTTGGCTCTTCCTTATAGACAATCTCTTCCTCAAATTTTTCAGGCAATGTGCAAAGGCAAATGCTTTTCACTCGCATATCGATATTTGAGTTGAAGCTATTTTTGGTGATACTTCCCATAACAATGACGCTATCGCCCGCCTTCAAATTCGCAACCGCCTCAATATTTTTCTTGCTCGGGAAGAACACGCAATGCATGGTTCCAGAAAAGTCCTCGACCGCAAACTTATAATATTTTCTAATCGCGTCCTCTTCCTCTGCCTTTTCGTTCTCGGCATCCTTCTTTTCTTCTTTTGGTTCTTCGCCCTCTTTTGCTTTTTTCTTCTTTTCGTAGGTCGCTTCTTTGATAAACTTTATTCTTCCGCAAATTGTAACGTTTTCTTCGGGCGCGGTCTTATCCTTTATATACGACGCAAGATTATCTGTCAGCGTTCCTGCAACCAACTTCACATCGCTGACTTCAATAAAGCGGTTCGAAATGTCTTCAAAAACGAACTCTTCCTCAGGAGCGCTGACCAGCTCTTCAAACATTTCTTTTGCAAAAATAGAAACCGAAAAAGTTGCAAAGAAGTTTTGGTTAAGATACTTTTCAAGGCTCTTGTCAAGCCTCTTTTCAATGGCAAACTCCATGATTTTTTCATCAACGAAAAGTTCAACGCTCTTGTTCGCCTCTTCGCAATCCACGCTTTTTATTTCATATGGCACAGACGGAAAATTGGATTTTAGAAACTTGTTAACGGCCTCACTGACCGCCTCATTAACAACGAAGTTCTTTATGAATTTGAACTGATAGTCAAACCCCTGAGGCAAAAAAGAGAGAAGCTCTTTTTCGAGTTCTTCCCTCTCACTTGCTGGCAGTATGACGCCGTCTTTATAGAAAAATTCAACATGACAAACTCCACTGCTTTTGAAAAGTGTTGCAGATTTGAGTTTCAAATCATATTTGTCATTTGTTTTTCTATTAATTTCTTCTTCAATGTCCATGGCAACCTATAAAATAAAGAAATGATACACATCAAGAAATACAACTAGACCCAGAAGGACGATAAGCCCGATATTGTTGATCCAGTTCTCGATTTTTCGCGGGACAGGTTTGCGGAAAATCCACTCTATCAAAACGAACACGCAATGGGCGCCATCGAGCGCAGGAATTGGCAAGATATTGAAAAGCGCCAAATTCATCGCCAGCATCGGCAACATCAGCAAGAACGAGGAGAAACTTATGCGCGTTATCTCGGCAATCTGCGATATCGCTGTAACCGTTCCACCAAGTTCGGAGAGCGCTGTTGAGCCCGTGAAAATACCACCAAGCGCAGAGAGTATGAGCCCGCAGATATAGAAGCAGAATGGGAACGCTTTGAATATCGACTCAAAAAATCCATATCTCGCATGCGCGTTGTAGAAAACTATGCCAATGCTTGTTGCTCCCGGCTCAACAAGAGTGATTCCTGCCAAGTTCGAAAGTTCCTTTGCATCGTAGAGCGAGAACGTGCCGTCGGCATTCTTCTTATAAAAAAGGCCGTCGTTTCTAAAATCTTTGTAGGTGTCGCCACTCATGATTGGAACAACGCTCATAACGGCGTCTTGAAATTCGTCAACTGAGTAGGCGGTTTTGTCGGCATGATAAACCGCGTTTTCAACGGCATAGGTGTTCGCAACATAAAAGTATGCGTAGGCGTTTGTGAACTTCTCAACGCCTTCAACATCAACAATTTCAGTCTTACCATTAACAGAACGCTTAACTCGAATCGTGATGTCTTCCCCTGCTTTTATCTTGTTCGTGATGTCGGTCATGGAACGATAAACTTCAATGCTCTTCCCATTTATGTGCGTGATGATGTCGCCTTTTTGGAGCTTGCCTGTCTCCGCATTTGGGTTGTTTGGCGAGAACACACTAATGCATGGCTGACCATAGCCATTGACCATCAAGAAAATTGCTGCGGTGATAATGCCAAAAATGAAGTTGAATAGCACACCCGAAACAAGCACAATAAGTCTGCGCCATGGCGCTTTGTTGTTGAACGCGTCCTTTGACGGATTGTCCTCATCTTCGCCCTCAAAAGCGCAGTAGCCACCGAGCGGCAACCATCGCACCGAGAAAACTTCACCTGTTTTTTTGTTGACCTTTTGATAAAGCTTTGGTCCAAAACCGATTGAAAACTCATTGATTTTGAAACCAAAAATTTTGCCCGCAACATAGTGTCCAAACTCGTGGACAGTGATGAGCACCAGCAAAACTATTAATGCAATTATGATTGAAATAAAAGTCATTTCAGCCTTCCTTTATATTATAAAAATCGTGAAAACAACAAAGACAAGTGCCGCCGTGAACATCAGGCCGTCAACCCTATCCATAAACCCGCCATGTCCCGGGAAAATTGTGCCAAAATCTTTGATGTTTGCCTTTCTCTTTATTGCCGACTCAACAAGGTCGCCAAACTGCGTGAGGAAAGTTCCCAAAACTCCAATGAGTACAAACGCGACAATCTTGTTTGCAAGCGCAATTTCATTAAAGCAACTTCCAAGCCAACCAAGATGAACGAAAAACAAATAGCCAAGCCCTGCCATCAGCATTCCACCAATCGCACCAAAGATCATGCCAGAAATACTCTTGTTTGGAGAAATCTCTGGCGCCATTTTCTTGCCTTTTATGAGCGAACCGAACAAATAGGCAAAAACGTCGGTTGCCATGGAAACAGCAAAAACCATTATGATTCCAACGAATCCAAGATTCAAACCAAAGTGGTTGATTCCAAACAAAACGCCAAGAATTGAAAGCGGATAAACCAAGATTGTGAGTGTGTTGAAAGTCTCGCTGAGCAAACTTTTGGTGAGTTCTTCCCCTTCAAGCTGCGTTTGATTTTTCCTTTTGATAGCGTTTTTGATAAGTTCAATCGCCATGAGAATGATGAAGCAAACAATAAGGGCAGCCACCTCATAGACAAGCGCCATCAAAGGACTTGAAAACGCATAGATAGCAAACAGGACTATCGGATAGATTGCAAGAATTGGAATTGAAATTTCCTTGCCGTTTTGCCTATATGATTTTGCAACTTCGAACAAACAGCCATAGAGCAAAATCAAAACAAACGCATCAAAAAAGTAGGCGCTAACCAGCCTCAGCGCAGTGAAGCCAACAACAAATAAAAGTATAAAAATCCCGGTAATTGTGCGTTTTAGCATCGTTTTTCACCACCTCATTAGTACTTTTTGCGTTTTTTTAGATATTCCCATATCTTCGTTTTCTGCTTTGATAAACCTCAATACATTCATCAACAACTTTTCCGTCGAAGTCAGGCCAATACTTCTTTGGAAAGTAAAATTCCGAATATGCCGATTGATAAAGCATGAAGTTGGAAAGGCGCATTTCTCCACTTGCCCTAACGATAAGGTCAGGGTCCGGAAGCCCAGCCGTGTAGAGATAGTTCTCGAAGTCCTTCTCACTCACAACTTTGACCTTGTCTGATAAAAGTTTATTCACGGCACTAACGATTTCATGCCTACCACCATAGGCAAGCCCAACATTCAAAACATGAGCCGAACAATTTTTTGTTTTTTCATTTAGTTCGCTTATGATATTTTGTATGTCCTCTGGCAAAAGAGCTGCGTCGCCCATCAAGCGAAATTTTGCATTTCTTTTCAAAAGCGCTTCGAGAAGCTTATCCTTAAAAGACCTTATGAGATTGAAAATATAGTCAACCTCATCCTTTGGGCGAGAAAAGTTTTCAGTTGAAAACAAATAGAGTGAAACAATTTTAATCCCACGTTGAAAGCATCTTTCAATAACTTTTTTCAGTGCATCTTTCCCTGCCTTGTGCCCCTCAAATCTTGGAAGACCTTTTTCATTTGCCCATCTCCCATTTCCATCAGCAATAAATGCTATATGTTGCATGGGTTCTTCACTTTCTTGTTTGGATATTTTTTTCCTAAATATTGCCATACTAAACCTCTATCAAAAAATCTCCAACAATAAGTTCTGCTTGACTGCCATCAAATCTCACGGCCACAACAAGCTCACTATCTGTTTTTATCTTTGGCATGGAATTTTTTGTTATCTTAACAAGGTAGCCCTTCTTTTCGAGTTTTTGCTTGGCATCCTCAACCCTCATCAAGATATAGTCTCTTGCGTCTTCCACTATACCTGCATTATTTCCTTTTCTTTTTCGTCCATAATGCTGTCGATTTTTGCGGTTGCAGCATCGAGAGTTTTTTGAACGTCTTTTTCATAGCTAGACATATCGTCTTCGGAAATAGCTCCGTCTTTTTTCATCTTTTTGAGTTTTTCAAGAGCATCACGCCTTTCATTCCTGCAAGCAATTTTTGCTTCCTCAGCGAGTCCTCTTGTGTTTTTCACAAGTTCTCGGCGCCTGTCCTCAGTGAGCGCTGGGAAACTCAAACGGATGTTTCTGCCATCGTCGGAAGGTGTGAGGCCAATGTCCGATGCCATGATTGCCTTGTTGATTTCTTTCACGAGCGAAATGTCCCATGGAGAGATAACAAGCATTCTTGCATCTTGAACTGTGATGTTTGAAATATGGTTCAGCGGAGTTGGGGTTCCATAGTAGTCAACATAAACCTTGTCAAGAACATGAGGATTTGCTCTTCCAGCGCGAACCGTCAAAAGCTCACTTTTCAAATGCGCTGTTGCCTTTTCAATTCCGTCTTCAAATTCAAGAAAAATTTCGTCAATAATTTCATTTGTTTCAGCCATAGTTTTCTCCTTTAATAAATCACTTTTATATTTTACTAAATTTCATGTATTTAATCAATTGATTTGAGCAAAGAAATGGTAAAAATACAAAACAAAAAAATCCGTTTTAACAAAATCTTTCAAAAACCACCAACATTTCCGAAAAGAAACAAGGCATAAAGAAAAACCCACGTTTCTCGCGGGTTTTCTCTTTGGTGATTATTGACCAGCCTGACGGCGAACTTCTTCAACAAAGTCATCTTTTCTCTTTTCAAGACCTTCGCCCATTTGGTATCTAACAAAACGACGAATTGAGATTTTCTCGCCGATTTTGTTAACAGCATCGCTGATGAGGTTTGAAATGGTTTTGTCTGGATCTTTGACATATTCTTGTTCCATAAGAACAACTTCTTTATAGAACTTCTTAATTCTTCCCTCAACCATTTTCTCAACAACCTGAGCAGGCTTGCCCTCGTTGAGAGCTTGCGCCTTCAAAATCTCTTTTTCTTTTTCCAAAACAGAAGCATCAACTTCGTCAATATTAACATATTTTGGATTTGCAGCAGCGATGTGAATAGCAATGTCATGACCAAGTTCTTGGAAAGCAGGACTCTTTGCAACAAAGTCTGTTTCGCAGTTGATTTCGAGCAAAACACCAATTGTTCCATTCATGTGAATATAGGAGAAAACTGCGCCCTCGGCAGCGATTCTTGTTTGACGCTTTGCAGCAGCAGCGATACCTTTTTCGCGAAGGTAGTCAATAGCTTTTTCCATGTTGCCGTTGCATTCTGTGAGCGCCTTTTTGCAATCAAGCATACCAACGCCAGTTTTTTCTCTCAATTCCATTACGTCTTTTGCGGTGCAAGCCATAATATATCTCCTTTATTGTTCGTCTTTGTTTTCTACTTTTTCAGTTGTTATTGTTTCTTCTTGGCTTGGCTCTTTGTTTTCTTCATTAGCCTTTGCTTCTGCTTCTTTTCTCTTTGCGAGGCCTTCTTCACCTTCGCGAGCCTCGATAACGGCATCAGCCATTGCGCCTGCAATGAGTTTAACGGCACGGATAGCGTCGTCGTTGCCTGGGATAACGTAGTCAACGTCATCAGGGTCGCAGTTGGTGTCAACAAGACCAACGATAGGAATACCAAGAGAACGAGCTTCGCGAACAGCAATATACTCTTTCTTTGGGTCAACAACGAAAAGCACACCTGGCAAAGTTCTCATTTCTTTGATACCGCCAAGGTTTTCTTCGAGTTTGTCTCTTTCGGCTTTAAGTTGAAGAACTTCCTTCTTTGGAAGCAAATCAAATTCACCCGACTTCTCCATTTGGTTGAGTTTGTTCAACCTGTCGATTCTTGAACGGATGACTTTGAAGTTTGTTAAAGTTCCTCCAAGCCAACGATTGCCCATGTAGAACATATCGCAACGCTTTGCTTCTTCAATAACTGCATCCTTTGCTTGTTTCTTTGTTCCAACAAACAAAACACTCTTGCCGCTGCTAACAACGTCTTTCACGAAAGCGTAGGCTTCGTCGATAAGACCAACGGTGAGTTCAAGGTCAAGAATATAGATATCGTTTCTTGCTGTGTAGATATACTTTTTCATCTTTGGGTTCCACTTTCTTGTTGGATGACCAAAATGAACACCAGCTTCAAGCAATTGCTTCATTGATACAACAGACATTTCTTTTTTCCTCCTTGTTTTTATTTCCTCCCCGCACATCAACTGGCAAGACCACCAAAAAGTTGGCAACAGTCAAACCATCCGCACGGGTGCGTGATAGCAAAATATTACCACATAAAAACGCTTTTTGCAATAGAATTTGGCAACTTTTTTGAAATCTTTTTTTGGCAAAAAAACAATAAAAAGTTGCGAAAGAATTATTCTTCCGCAACCAAGATATTGCTATTATTTTTATGGGGCTAGTTGTTTGCTCCGCCGTTGCCCTCAGCTTCGTCGAGCAATTTGTTATATTCATCAAATACAGCATCGATAACAACGTCGTCAAGTTCGATTTCGAACTTGTCTTCACCAGCCTTGCCTCTTGTTACTTTGAAAACAAGCGCCTCGTCGTCTTCCATTCCATCAAGAAGTTCAACTGGTTGCAAAATTGCGTAGAAATTTCCACGATACGCAATACCGGCGATTTCAACGAAATCAACCTCTTCACCATCGGCTGTCATGAGAGTTATAACATCATCATCGTCGTTTTGCATGTGGTCGATTGATGCAGGAACGCCCTCTCCTCCAAACTTCTTTTCTTCTTCATTACTTGCCATATTAACACTCCTTTTAGTTTAGTTGTTATTTCTATTATACACTACTTTTTCATTTTGTCCAAATAATTTTGCAAAATAATTGTTGCTGCAACCTGATCAATGACCGTTTTTCTTTTCTCGCGCCTAACATTTGCTTCAAGCAAGATTTTTTCGGCAGAAACAGTTGAAAGCCGCTCGTCTTGAAAAACGATGTTTGCGGAAGATATTTTTTTCAGCTCTTCTGCAAACTCTTTCACCATATCAACACTTTGACCTTCTGAGCCATCAAGTTTGAGTGGCAGCCCGATAACAATCGTGTCGGCCTCAAACTTGTCTTGAAGCGTTTTGATGTAGCGAATGTCGAGATACATATTGCGCCTGTTATAAACTTCAAGCGACGTTGCCAATATGCCAAGAGGGTCGCTCGTTGCAATGCCGATTCGCTTTGTTCCAATATCAAGACCAATAATCTTTTTCATTTGTTTCCTAAAAAGGAGTTTAGCATATTATGATTTTTTATGCAATTAATTTTGAGCCTTATCTAATTTTTTATTCTTAGAATTTTTCGTTTCACTCTTTGACTTTTGAGCCTTGCTCTCGTTACCCTTCATGTTTTTGAGTTTGTCGATACCCTCTTTCGCCATTTCGAGTTTTTCCTCAGCCATGTTTTGAGCCTCTTTAACAGTTGATTGAATCTTCTTGTTGTTAGCCGTTATAACGGCGCCAACAATCATCCCAACCCCCAAAGAAAAAAGTGAACATTTGATACAGTCTAGCATCTTTTTCCCTCCTTTACTTCTAGTGTGCGCACGCCAGGGAAAATTATACAACCCGTCTATTGAAACTTTTTCTCGCGAACCGGAGAAAGTATGAACTTTTTGTTGTCGAAATATAGATCATTATTCTCGCCAGCCTCATCTCCTAGCTTTACTTCCTGGAAACTTGACGCACTTTCGCCATACACATCCAAATCAAAGTCGCCAGTGAGCTCAGTGAGCAATTGTGAACGAGTGAAACCGCCTGTTAGCAATAACTCATCCATATAATTTTTCATTGAAAGATACATTGAACCATATTTGTCATAATAACCATCAGGTACACCATCTCCATCACTATCATTTCGATAATTAAATTGGTATCTTGTGTACACAGCTCGATTCCTTAAACTCTGCACTAGTTTTTCCATTTCCTTGTAAGTGGGAACTGGAAAACCAGAATAACCTCCATTCACCAAACAAATTCCATGCTCCAAAAGACCTGTCATTCCAACCCAGCGGCACAGACCATCCTTCAAAGTGCTATTGTTGAAATACTCTATCATGCTGTCGATCTCTTGCTTTGATAGATTTGACCTCTGCACCGACGCAAAGATATTTTCAAACAACGACTCAAATGGAGCAACATTCCAATAATCAGGACTCATAGGAATTTGATTATGCCTTATCCACTCCATACTTACAATAATGAAATCGGGAAAAATTTCCATATAATCATCATAAGTTTCCAAACTGAAATTATAGAAATTTTCTTTCGAAACAGAAACATTTTGAGCCAGCCCATTTAGAAGCTCCGCGGCATCTATTTGATCGTTTGGATCTCTGTAATAAATACCACGAAGTCCTGTTGTATTCGACGAGATAGCTCTTGTTGACGCATTTAAAATATAGGGTTCAGGTGGTATTTCGTAGAAGTAATCTGAACCAAATATATACTTATACTTATCTTCGAGGTCATATCGCCAAAAGATAAAGTATTCATTGAGGTCATAGTCCATATCCGTTCTTATACCACTTGTAACCTCATTACCAATTGGTAACAAGACACTATCACCAAGTGGCTGATTGTTATAAAACTCTCTCAAATAACCAACTTGACTAATGTTCGCACTTTCATATTCCGACGGCATTTTTCCAAGCGATATGCATTTATCTGTAATCCAAATATTACAATATTGGTTGGTGCCATCTCCAAAGTGTCCTGTTGCATTTTGCCACTTCGTGCAATTGGCAACATATTTGTTTATTTCTTCTGTGGAATAATTATCGTAGTATGACACATCAACAAGAGGATAATCCTCTTCTGGACAAGTCATTCTTTTAGCGTTACATGATGTCCAATATATATACCCGTAGAGGAAAATAGTTTCATTTCTTGTTAGTTCCGCTCTTCCATCATAGGCAACCCTTATCATTGGATGAACTGTATAGTAATCCATAAAAGTACAATTTATTGTATAATTCCCATTTGCCGATGGTATGGTATAGCAATGTTCCTGTGCTAGTGTTTCACTACTACCACTAATTCCTGTAACATTTTCCAATATGTAGCCAAGTTTTGGAGCAACGGTTACTTTATTTTCTCCAATGGTAAAACTTCCACGCATAAATTTTATTTGTGTATTTGGCGCATACCTCACTAAATATTGACCAGTTCCAACCTTTTTTACCCCTGAACCAATAACTTCACCAAAAAGATCACTATTGGCACTTGAACCAATGTTTTTCATATTGAAAGCTAAAGTATAACTAGCTGGTTCAAACTTTGCCGTAACAATATCACCATATCGCAAAATTCTTTCATAAAACGACATGCTGTTATCAACTCTTTTCCCATTAATAAACCAACCAACGAATTGCGAATTGCTTCCGGGCGCAGCAGAAATCCAACCATTTGAATGCAATGGTTGACGTTCACCATCACTTCCAGTTTCATCCCCATCTTCAATGATCCCAATTTCTTGTATTAAATTAAAACCAAAATTATCAACAAAATAATGAATACCACCACCCTGACTATATTCATAGAACCAGTAATCATTCAAGTCATAAGTTTTTAATCCTGTTTGGTAGCCAGAAGAATTATCTGCATAAGCCGTCAAAGTTCCCGTTCCTGAGCCGCCAACGGTGAAAGTTATGCCAGTTGCAATGGCAACGATATAATCCCCTTGTTGTTCCAATTTCATTGTGGATGGCATGTTGACGATGTTATAGTAGCTTGAATAAAAGGACACACCGCTTGAAAGCTTTGCAATTCTTGTGCCGTGCATGACATTTTCAAAATAGATATTGAGTTTTGATGAGGGTGACCTTGTTATGTTTATCGCCTTGCTTGTATAGATGTTTCCGCTGATTGTTCCGCTATAATAATTGAATGTGCCGCTTGGCGCAATATAAACATCTGCCCCATTATTACTCGACGAGTTGCTTTGTATTGTGCCGCCGTTCATGTTGAATGTACCTTCAACATACACTCCACCACCATAGGTGGCGGAGTTACCCGAGATTGTGCCATAGCCCATTGTGAAAGTCGAGCCGCTGCGGACATACACGCCTCCGCCATAGGTCGCATTGTTGCCTTTAATGGAGCCGCCGTTCATTGTGAACGAACCATCATAAACCGCAACCCCACCGCCATAGTCAACTTGGCGGTCCGAACTTATTGTTCCACCACTGAAAACGAAGCTTGCTCCACTATTAATATCCACCCCATTGCCATATTCAGCTCCACTAGATGATTCTTTCAAACTCCCCGCAAAAAAGAATATAGCTCCAACAAAGAGTGCGATAATTGGCAATATAAATAGATATTTATATTTTTTCATTTTTTCGTTTCCCTTTTTCTTTCTATCAAGTGTCAATAAAATTATGTTTGACAAAAATTCGGCGCCCAATATTTCAAACCCCGACCAATCTACGGCAATTATATGATACCCCCCCCCCCCATCAAAAAGTCAAATAAATTTATACCCTTTATCAAAATATTTTAGTGACTTTTCCTATGCACCTTTGGTGCATTACATATCCAGCCTCGCCGGAATTACATATCTGCTTCGCAGAATTACATATCAAACTGCGTTTGAATTTATGTTCTACTGGGATTGCCCCCTCGCCCCCCATTTTTATGTCAAGCAAATTGCAAGAGTTTTTAAAAGTTTTTGAAGTTTTTTTGGCGCAAAAATAAGGTCCACATAGCCGCACAATTTTTGCACGAAAAGATAGGCCTGCATGGTCATCCAAATGTAAAAAACTCCCAAAAGAGCCCCGCCCTCTTTTGGGAGTTTTTAAGGTTTTTTCATAATTATCTCGCATAAAATTGCCATGCAGCGCTAAGCAATTGCCAAACATGCGGCCTGCTGCGTAAGCGCAGCGGAAGCGGCTTAGCCCGCCCTTTTGTCGCTTTCTTTTGAACTTTGGCGGGTCCTGAGAAGGCCCTGCTGGCGAAGGAATGGCTGCAGCGAAGTGGTCAACTCGGCGTCGGACGCCTTGGTGCCATCGCTCTCCACGGTAAACTGATGGCCGCGGTCTTCTGCCTCTTCAAAAGTGCACATAAAGTGGCGAGACTCGGGTTTTCCGAGGTCCCACGTAGGGTCGCAAAGCAGGTGCTGAACCTTGCCATCTGACTGCACTGAGAGCATAGACACCGCGTGGTCGGCGATGGTGGTGGCAGTGTCCTTGACACCCTCTCTTTCGGTGGCGCGGCAATTGGCAGGCAACGCCTCGACGTTCATGAGCTCGCAGCCAAAGTTAAAGATGTTCCTAATGCCCGTGCAAACGCCCTTGCCCGTCCAAAGCGTGTGGAAGCTTGAGCGCGATTGATTGTGCATCTTATCTCGCTGAGTGGCGGATAGCCCTTCGTAGTTATGATGCCCTGCCTCGAGCGCCTCGTGGTCATAGGTGATGTGGTCGGTCAGCCACCTATACCAGTTCGCCACCCTTGAAAAATCGGCTTTTGGATTATCACCATTGGCCGTCCTTATGATGTCCACGCATCTGTCGGTGGCCATGTGCATCTGGCGAGGTTTCAGCTCGGTGCGCACGTTGCCCTGGTCAATGTCTGTAAAGCGCAAAACGCCGTTCATAAGGGCCTCGTCGTCCATGTCGTTGAGCATGCCCATGTTCGTGTCTCGGTTCTCGCGGTATATTCTCGCGTAGGTCAGGCAAGGCATGAATATCTTCTGCGCAGCGCCTATTGAGGACGTCTTTATCCTGTCCACCAGCGCGGGGATGTTTTCCACATGCTTTAGCCTGTCGCACCCGCTGAGGTCAACGGTGAAATCGTCCCCACTTTCAAACGCCTCGAGACTCTCTAGCCTCGAAACTGTTGAAAGCTGCTTGCAGTCTATGCCCTTAAAGTCGGTCAGCAGTGGAAGCTTGGCAAAGTCCACCTTGGTGATGCCTCTTTGATGGGAGATGTCCAGCTTTTTGAGCTTTTTTAAGTCATACACGCGCTCAAACTCCTCGTCGCTCAGCTGGCCGCTTTCGTATTCGCGCTTGTAGAATGCGATGTCCTGCGAAGGGTCGTAGCCGGGCACCACCCTCTGCCTCTCATATATCTTATCAAAGTTTGCCGCGTGCTTAAGGTAGCTCTGGCCGGGGATGGACAGGCTCTCAAGGTTGACAAGTTGCTCTATGCCCTTGAGGCTCCTCACGTCCTTAAACGAGCTTGGCGCAATTTCTAGCTCGGTGATGAGCGCAAGCTGCTCGTCAGAAAGCGACGAAGCAAACATTTCATTAAAGTTCTTGTCATGCGTCTTGGCTGCGTAGGCTTGCGCCACCACATCAAACAGCGCTGGGTTATCCTTTCTTTGAAACATCTTCCTTCCCCTCTTCTTGGTCTTCAAACATACTCAAAAACTCGTCCAGCTGCTTCTTGGCAATCTGCTCATCGTCTATGTCGCAGCTTGGCTCTTTGAATTTTTTCAAGTTTAGGTCATCGTTGGTCTTCACCAACTCCAAATCATTTTTCTCCATATTTTTTCCAACCTTATTTTAAATATATCACAACCCTTTGGATTTTTCAACAATTTTGCCCGCCTTTCATCGCAAGCTTTACTATGAATTTTATACCACAATTCTCTCCAGCTTTCATCCCCCCCGCCAAGTGAAACTAAATTGAACCGTTGGTGTCAATAACGGTTTTTTTCTTTTATTGACGCAAACTGAGAATAAATTAATTATTTTCAACATAATTTTTATAAAGTGCGTCGATAAAACAGTCGGA
>CANQQH010000016.1 GCA_947625955.1 uncultured Clostridia bacterium
GCGTTTGGCAAGAGAAATCCTCATAGGCGTTATAGTTGAGCGAGATACTATTTTTTGCGAGTTGCTCGTTGTCGTAGGTGATGTCGGAACTGATTTTCTCAAAAACGCTATTCAGCCCAATATCCGTATCCAGCGCAGAGAGACCAAGCAAGTAGTCGGTTGAATATGGCCTGAGTTTGGTGAAATCGTAGGCGCCGACACCCGAGATAAAGGAGTCGCTCATTCGTGTGGTTGCGCTTCGTATAACATTCGAGTAGTTCTCGTCCTTGACTTTTTGAATAGGATATTCAAGATACTCCGAATAGCCCTCGTTGTCAGTTTTCTTTTTGAAGCCAATAGCACTATATCGCGTTGTTGTAGTGAAATTGAAGTTCCAAATTGGCACATATATACCCGAGATTTTTTCAAGTTTTGCCATTTGTTTGAGGTCAGACGGAGCGAACTTTCTCGACCCCACCCACTTTCTAAAAATTTCGGCGGCGTTTTTGCGCGTCAGTGTGAAAGGAATAATCCCGTCGGGAACCTTGATTGATGTTGACTCAACCTTTTTCACCGACCTGTTACCGCACGAAGCGCAGCGATTTATTTCCCCGCTTTTTCCAACAACGACCTTTGCCCCGCAGTTCTCGCAAACATACCTGTTCGCCACAGTGTTTGTGTAGGTGAAAGTTGGCGAATACACATGTTGAAGCGGCTTGCCCAGTTCTTCTTTCACCGGCGCACTGCTTCCGCAACGCTCGCACACAAGCACGCCCTTTTCAATATTAAAATTTTGTTCTCCGCCGCAATTGGCGCATCTTGAATAACTCATACTCTTTTTCCTTTTCGGTTCTAAGATTACACCATTTTCGCGTTTTTCGCAAGCAATTTCACATGGCACGCGCACACTTGTGCACGAATATAATAAAGCGGAGGACATGATTTTGCGATATATTTTCAAATTTGGCGGAACAAGCCTTGAAAATGTGCAAAAGATAAAGAGCGTTGCAGCGTTCATCACTGGCTTCAAGCATGAAAACAACTGCGAGCTTGTGGTGGTGGTTAGCGCAATGGGGAAAACAACAAACACGCTCGAAGCTTTGGCAAAAGAAGTCTCAACCTCGCCCTCACCTTTTCCCTATGCTCGACTTTTGACGCAAGGCGAAATGATTTCAGCGTCGCTTTTGGCAATCGCGCTTGAAACACTTAATGAAAAAACAGCCATTCTCAGCGCAAGCGAGATACCAATCTCAGCGGCAGGCGACCCGACCAATTCAATTATAACAAGCATTAACGCCGAAAAAATCACGAAACACCTCAAAGATAAAATTGTTATCGTTCCAGGATTTCAGGGCTACAACAACTCTCAGCCTTGCACTCTCGGGCGCGGCGGCTCAGACACAACGGCGGTTGCACTTTCAAAGGCGCTCTCGGCAGACGTTAAGATCTTCACGGATGTTGACGGTTTCTTTGCCACTGACCCAAACAAGTTTGGAAAAAGCAAAAAACTAGAGGAAATAAACATTCGCTCTGCAATTGAACTTGCACACTCGGGCGCAAAGGTGCTCGACAAGCGATGCCTTGAACTTGCGAACACTTTCAAACCAAGCCTTGAAGTTCTCAAAAGCCAAACAAGCGAGGGAACAAAGGTCAAATACTTCCCAATTGAGACATTCCAAATCGATGGTGTTTCTTGCAAAAACGATATTGTATTTGTAAAAATTCCACATAAAAAGACGGAATTTTTGCAAATGAGTTTCAAAAATAATAATTTTTCGCCATTGTTCGAAGAATTTGTTTTTGGAAAATTTCATGCCTTTGCCATGTCAAAAGAGGAATATTCGCGTTTCGAATCCCAAACATCTTTGGAAACCGAGTGTGAAAATGCAGATTTGGTTGTTATTTGTGGAAGTGGGTTCACTTTTTTCAAAGAATTTATGCAAAAAATGCAAAATGCGGTCAAAAAATGCGAAATACAAGTGAAATATTGCTGTTTGCACCCAACTTTTTTGAAAATGCTTGTTCCCGCGGGGCAAGGTGAAAAACTCACAAAATCATTAAAGATTGAATTTAATTTGTAATATTGTTTTGACAACTCAGTTCAATTATTGTACAATACTCATGTTAGGAGATATCATCATGAAATTAGTAATGAAAATCTTGGCACTTGTTTTGTGCCTCACAACCGTTGTAACTTTCTTCATCCCAATCATGAAGAGCGACAACGAGTATATAAGCGGAAAAGTTTCGTCATATCAAATTGTTTTCAATAGTCTTGAAAATGCGAAAACAAAAGTTAGTGAAGCAACAAAGGAAGGCAAAACACAAGACGTTGCCGACTATTCAATGCTCATTTCTTTCAAATCAAATAAAGACACAAAAACTAAATTCAACCTCATTGGCTACTTCCATATGTTTGCTGCCATTTCAGCACTTGTTGCATCTGTGTTCCTCGTTTTGAGCCTGTTCTCAATCGACTATAAACTTGTGCAGATTATTGCAGTTTCAGTCGCTTTTGCCTTTGCTCTTGCAGCACTAATTTCGCAGATTGCACTTTTCCAAACAACAATTATTGAAAGTGGAATCCTTGCGAAAAAGATTTTGGTTGACACAAACAATAATTATAGCGCCGGCGTTATCCTTTCATTCTTAACATCATTCTTTGCTCTTGCATCGGCTATTGTTTTGAACCTGAAATTTAAGAAGAGCAAAAAATCAAAAGCAAAATAGAACAAAATGAAATTGGTTATAATAACAAAGGAAAACATCTATGAAAAAGACAGCAGTTGTAACAGATAGCAATTCAGGAATCACTCAAAGTGAAGCAAAAGATAATTTGTTTGTTCTCCCAATGCCATTTATAATTGATAACAGAGACTACTATGAAGACATCAACCTCACCCAAGACCAGTTCTATGAGCTGCTCAAAAGTGACGTGAAGATTTCAACCTCGCAACCATCCTTTGGCGAAACAACCGACCTTTGGGACAAGGTGTTGAAAGACTACGACGAGCTTTTGTATATTCCAATGTCGAGCGGGCTGAGCGAGTCATGTGCATCGGCAAAACGCTATGCCGAGGAAGGCTACAAGGGAAAGGTCTTCGTTGTTGACAACCAAAGAATCTCAGTCACGCAAAAAGCAAGCGTGTATGAAGCGCTTGAACTCATCAAAAAAGGCAAGACCGCAAGTGAGATTCGTGAGTATCTTGAAAGAACGAAGTTTGAATCAACAATATACATCACCGTTCAAACGCTCAAATATCTCAAGCGCGGCGGACGCGTTACGCCAGCTGCTGCCGCAATCGCAACCATGCTTTCAATCAAACCAATTTTGCAAATCCATGGCGAAAAGCTCGACAAGTTTGCAATGGTCATGAACCTCAATCAAGCGAGGGCAAAGATGATTCAAGCCATCAAGTTTGAACTTGAACAGAACTTCCCAACCCTTCGAAGCCAAGGCAAACTTCGACTGAGCATTGCTCACACCCAGAACTACGAAATGGCAAAGAAGTTCGAAGAAGAACTCAAAGCTGCCTTCCCTGACATTGAAATTCAATATATCGACCCTTTGTCGCTGAGCGTTTCATGCCATATCGGGCCAGGCGCGATAGCAGTTGCCCTTTCAAGGTTCGACGTTTAGAAACCCACAAAATTTGTTATTTCGGTTTAGAACACTTCAAAAGGTGAATAATTACTTTTGAGGTGTTTTTTTATGAAAAAATTTATGTTTTTTGCAGCTTTTTTCTCATTGCTGGTTGGGTCAATCGTGTTCTCGGCGTGCGCGAAGACGAGTGTTAGCGCGAGCGACTTCAACTTCACCTACGAAAGAAATTCGGCGCAAAAGGTCTCAAAGGATGGAAAGGAATATGTTCTGATTAAACTGGATGTCAAGAACATATCGTCTAGCGAAAACGAACTTGTTGCAAGCAAATTCACATTGCAAAACGAAGATGGCTCGCTCGGCAGCGAGGTATTCTTTGGCAACAACATTATTGACAAAATGACCAGCGAAATTTTGCAGCCAAACGAAACAGAAAGTGTTATAATTAATATATTAGTTAACTCTCCTGTTTCAAACTGCGCACTATTTTTTGACCAAACGGAGATAACAAAGATAAGGATTGACTGATATGGATTTCTATAATCAAGTTTATGAGCTGGTGAAACTCATTCCCCTCGGCAAGGTTACAACCTATGGTGAGATTGCGCGCGCGATGAATCGTCCACATTCCAGCCGCGCGGTTGGCTACGCGCTTCACAGCAACCCCATGCCAATGATTATTCCCTGCCACAGAGTTGTTAACCGCTTTGGCGAGCTTTCAAAAGGCTTCAAGTTCGGCGGCATGAACGCACAAAAAAACCTCCTGCAAAACGAGGGGGTTATTGTTGAAAACGGCAAGGTTGACCTCGACCGCTATATGTTCTTTTTCTTCTAGATTTCGCGCCTGTCTTGAATTGACCTTGCGATTGTGACCTCATCGGCAAATTCAAGTTGAGTTCCGGTTGCAAGCCCTTGCGCAATTCTCGTCACCTTGATGTTGTATGGCTTGATGAGCGACGCAATATACATCGCCGTTGCCTCGCCCTCAACATCTGGCGAAGTTGCCAAAATCACTTCTTTGGTTTGGCCTTTCACAACCCTTTCAAGTAGCTCTGCAATCTTGATATCTTTTGGCGCCACATTTTGAAGCGGATTGATGGTGCCGTGCAAAACATGATATGAGCCCTTATAGGAATGGGCTTTTTCTATTGCCGAAACATCCTTTGGCTCTTTCACAACGCAAATAGTCTCCTCGCTTCTTGTTTTGCAGATTGGGCACAATTTCCCGTCCGCAAAATTACCACACTTTTCGCAAAAGCGAATGGTGTTTTTTGCGTTCAAGATTGCATCGGCAAACGCCTCAGCCTGCTCCTTTGGGCTGGTGACGATATAGTAGGCGTATCGTGCGGCAGTCTTTTTTCCAACTCCCGGCAACTTCGAGAACTCGTTTGTTAACCTATCCAAACTTTCAAGGTTTGAGTTATCCACTATACAAGGCCTCCAAATCTACCCATTTTTTCTTTTCTCACATCGTCAGCCTTTTTCGCAGCGTCGTTGAGAGCCGCAACGATCATGTCTTCAAGCATTTCAACATCATCTGGGTCAACAACCGACTTGTCAATTTTGAGGCTCACAACGCTCTTGTCGCCTTTCATGACAACCTTCACCATTGAGCCGCCGCTTGTTCCCTCAACTTCACTTTCCTCAACTTCCTGTTGAGCTCTGAGCGCTTCTTCCTGCATCTTTTGAGCCTGACGCATTATTGCTTGCATATTATTGTTTCCGCCGCCCATGAATCCACCAAATTTTCCCATAGTTATCTCCTTTTATTTTGATTTCTCAATTTCCATATATGTTTTAATTAGCCTGTTATAGTCTTGCAGTTCGCTTTCCGAAAGTTTTTCTTTCGCACTTTGCAATTGCCTGCCGCTCGCACCAAACCTTTCAACAACGTCTTCGCCGTTCGTGCCGCCAAAGTTTATTGTGTTCTCAACGCCGAGAGCTGCCACTTTGTCGGCGGTCAGCAAGCCAACATCTTTCACTTCGCCAACTTCTTGCTCCGCGAACTTTTGGATGAGTTTTGGCAAGAATACTATGCGCTCGGATGGGCTATAAAACACCATGTGCTTATTCACGCCCTCGGTGTAGTTGTCATCGAGCAGACTTTCAGCAATCTCCTTTATTTTTTTGTTTCTCTGCATTGCAATAGCACTCTCGCGCGCGAAATCGTTGATTGGCTCGCCGCGAAGTTTTTGCTTGATGACTTTCAAGAGATTGTCATACCTGTCGCACGCAGCAGCGGCGCGGTCCTTCTCTTCAATGGTTCCGCACTTGGTTGGAAGCATACAATCTTCTCTGCCACAAGCATCGCAGGCGGTCTTTTGTATGCGCTCCAAGTTTTCATAGGCACTCTCTCTGTTTTTGAGTAACTCTCCCATTAAAAGATAAAAATCAAAAGATGTCAAGTTTTTTTGGTCGATATTGTCCATAAAGTTTTGCTTGATGCCGCCAGCCAAAAAGTCATAGACCTCTCTCGACAAAACGAGTTCGTCTTTGCTCGCTCTTTCTTTTATCTTATCATGCGCCGTTTTCGTGAGAAACAGTTCAAGCGACGCGCAGAAGTCCTTCGTATCGTAGAGTTCGTTGTTCCTGTCGTTTTGCTGAATGAATCCGTTAATTTGCTCAATCTCGCTCTTGAAATGTTCAACAAGCAACATCTTGCGAGTTATTGCCTTGTAGTCGTCATTGGCGAGATAGCCATTAATGAACTCAGCAAGTTCGCAAACCTGACCGTCGATAGCCGCGCGCTGCTCTTTGCGAGTTTTGCCTGCCGCAAGCAAGAGCTTATAGATTCTCTGCCTCATCTCAATGATGAATTTGATTTCGTTCTCGCACGACCTTTGGTTCCTCAGTTCTGGTATCTCTTGGATGAAATACATATTTTTGAGCGAATTGATGTCGTCCATGCTCAAATTTGAAAGTTTTATCATTGCTTTACTCCTTTACTTCAAGTCTTCCGCCAAACGCGTCTCTCAGTTCGTTTTCGTTGCCCATTTTGCTTTTGGGATTCTCAACTTTGAAACAATATTTCAGCCCGCGGTCGCCGAAGAACTCACTTATTATCTGCCTGTTCTTGTCGCGAAGCAGGATGTCGATTGTCATTTGGTCTTCCATGAAGAAGGTTGCAAGCGAGTTTTCAAACTCCACCCTCTTCACCTGCCTTATGCACGAAAGAACGCTCATTTCCTTTTTCTCGCGCAGATATGTGAGCAGTTTTCCAAGCAGTTGCATTCCGCTCTCGTTTTCTTCATTTGCTTCGGGCACCTTTTCAGGCTCTTTTTGTTCGGGATTGCTCATAGTTGGCTTTTTCTGCTCGGTTGTTTGCACGATAGCTGCGCCGCTTTTCAAAAGCTTCACTTCTTTTTCAAGCTCGGTTACCCTTTCCATGAGCCCAACATTGTTGAGCGTTTTCACAAACGCAGTTTCCAAAACTATTCTTGGGCTTATGCTATACCTGAGCTCTGCCTCAACCTCACTCAGCGTGCTTATAGCAGAAACAATCTTGTTATAGTTATCTTCAATCGCCTGCGAGCTCATTTTTTCAAACAGGTCCTCGCGCGCAACAACCATTTTCTTGGCGTCTGCCCCGAGGCAAAGGATGATGAGCAAGTCCCTGAAATACGAAATCAAATCCTTGCTGAGCACAAGCGGACTCTTCCCCTGCGACAAGACCTTGTCAAGCTCTTTGAGGCTCTCCCCAAGACTATTTGAAAGCAGCGCCGAAGCGATGTTGCAAAGTTCCTCTTTTTCAGTTGTTCCAAGCACGTCAACAACACTCTTATATGTCAGCTCACTGCCTGAATATGAAACGCACCTGTCTGCAACGCTGAGCGTGTCACGAACACTGCCGTCACCCGCGCGCGCAATCATTTCGATTGCTTCCTTTTCTGCGGCGATATTTTCTTCTTTGAAAACCCGCTGAAGAAGTTTCATAAGTTCGTCAACGCTCACAAGCGAGAAGTCGAAGCGCATGAGCCTTGAAAGAATTGTCGCCGGGATTTTATGCACCTCAGTTGTTGCCAAAATGAAAACGGCATAGCTTGGTGGCTCTTCAAGGGTTTTGAGCAGCGCGTTGAACGCACTTGGCGAGAGCATGTGCACTTCGTCGATAATATAAACCTTATACTTGCCGTTCACTGGCGGATACTTCACCTTTTCGCGCAGGTCACGGATTTCGTCAACACCGTTGTTGGATGCGGCGTCGATTTCCAGAATGTCGATATTGCTATTTTGCAAGATTTTGCAAGTTTCGCATTTCCATGGCGAGCCATCGACAGGATGTTCGCAGTTGATGGCGCGAGAGAATATTTTCGCGGTTGACGTCTTGCCTGTTCCCCTGCTGCCGCAGAACAAATAGGCGTGCCCAATCTTTCCGTTCTTGATTTGGTTTTTGAGCGTTCGAACAACGCGGTCCTGCCCGATGACCTCTTCAAAATTCTGTGGTCGATACTTCCTGTATAGTGCTAGATACATATTCACCTCTTCACTTTCAACTTGATTCTTTGGATTGTGTTGGTTATGCTTCGTGGAGTTTTGCTGAGCTTCTTTGCGATGTCTTTTATGTTGAGCCCGTCGAGATAGAGAAGCAGCACTTTTTGTTCGTAGTCGCTGAGCTGCTCCAAAATAGCGTCCAGCCTCTCCTCTTGCTTTTCCTTGCTCAAAAACTCTTCCTCGGGATTGGACGCGATGCCAAGTTCGGAAATCTCAAACTCGTCTTCTTCGTCGTTTTTCCTCACGATTGGAACATAGTTGTTAAGCGGCATATTCTTTTTTGTGTTGGCGTGCTTGATTGCGTCGAGGATTTGACGCTTTATGCAAGTTGTTGCGAACTTTTTGAAAGTCTCGTCGCCGATTGTCCCCTTTGAGTTGTCGAACTTGCGAAAGGCTTCCAAAAGCCCGATCATCCCCTCTTGATAAAGGTCGTCGCTCGTTCCGCCAACAAGATAAAACCGTCTGCAAATTCCACGAATTATCGAGGCGTAGGACTCAACAAGTTTATTAATGATTTCCTCATCGTCTTCCATCTATTCACCCTGCCTCAAAACCTCAAACATAACGATTCCCGCCGCAACACTGGCATTGAGCGAATTGAGCTTCCCCTTCATTGGTATCTTGATAACCTCGTCGGCAAGTTTTTTGGTGAGGGCAGAAACGCCGTCGCCCTCGCTTCCAATGATGATTGCGATGTTGCCTTTGAGGTTGGTTTCATACATACTTTTGCCGTTCATGTCGGTTGCATAAACAAAGATGTTTGCGTTTTTGATTTGCTTTATTGCGTCGTTGAGGTTGTTCACCTTGCAAACCTTCACATGGCTCGTTGCTCCCGCCGATGTTCTTATCACGGTCTCATTCACAAGCACCGAGTTCCTGCTTGGAATCACAACCGCACTCACCCCCGCACACTCAGCACTTCGCAAAATACTACCAAGGTTGTGCGGGTCGCTGATTTTGTCAAGCAGCACCAAAAACTTGCGCCCGTCCTCTTTCAAAATATCGTCAAGAGGAGTGTATTCAAAGTCTGAAACAATTGTTATGATTCCTTGGTGATGATGAGTCTGGCTGATGCGGTCAAGCGCTTCCTTTGGCGCGAACTCAACGCGGAGCCCCTTTGAGCGCGCAAGCGAAACAAGCTCACGAACCACCTTGTCGCCAGTTTTGTCTTGAACAATAACCTTGTCGATATTCTTGCTGTTTTCTATCGCTTCGCGCGATTGATTTCTTCCTTCAACGTTCATTATATTTCTCCTAGCGACAAATTTAGTATTTCATCAAGCCTCTCTTGCTTTTTGCATAGATACAAATAGCCAACAAGCGCCTCGAAGGCGGTTGCATAGTTATATTCAAAAACTGAATAATTCTTTGCCTTTTGCCCCTTCACGGCGTTGCGCGCGTGGATTGCAACTTCTCTTTCTCCATCAGTCAACTTGCTTTCAATCGCCTTGAAAACTTTGCATTGCATCCCGGCATTGACCTTTTCCTTCACCATGCGGTTGAGGTCGTTGACCTTATAGTCTCCGCTAAGGGCGAAGTGCTCGCGAACAAAGAGCGTGTGAACCGCGTCGCCCACGAAGGCAAGAACAAGGGGTTTGAGTTGTTTTATATCGTCCATCTTCCACCTATACATTCATTATATCAAAAACAATCCAAAACCGCAAGAGCATTGGCATTCAAAACTAAACAAAAAAGCATATCAAAGTGATATGCTCCTCATTTTACTAAAACTGATGTTTCGTCATTGTTGTTTTTTTCCATATTTCTGACTTTCGTTTAACCCTTGTTTTGTTAGCGAATAAACCTTGTCGCAAACTTCATTAATATATTTGCGGTCGTGAGAAACGCTAATTATCGCGCCGCCAAAATCTTTCAAAATCTCCCTTATGACAGGGTTTGATGTCGGGCTCAAATTTCGCGTTGGTTCATCCAAAACAAGCACATTACATTCATCAATCACCATTTTCAAAAGATACAATTTTGCCAGTTGCCCGCCACTTAGGTCGCCAATTTCGTGCGTCATCTCCTCAGCCGTGAAACGGCAAACGCCCATCAATGTATAGCAGAGTGTTTTTTCTTCCTTGTTGCCAGCAGGGCAAAGAAAATCAATTGGAGCCATGTTCATGTTCATGCACTCTTCATAGTTTTGCGGCATATACCCAACCTTGATGCCTGGTCGACTTTTTATATCTTCATAAATTTGTCTTAGAAGTGTGGTTTTTCCAACGCCATTCTTGCCAATTATTGCAACTTTTTGAGGGCCCTCAACAAACAATGTTGCATCGTCAACAAGCATCCTGTCCCCTATGGAAATCTTTCTTGCTTTGATATCGCAAACGACCTTCGTATTTGGGAACTCTATTTCAGGAAAACATAGGCCAATTGCAGATTCGGTGTCAACATATGCTGGCAAGCCTTTTTTTTTCCATCCTTTCTTTTTGTGCCAACAGCCTTTTTACAACTTTATCGCCAGCCCCCGCTTGTATCAATCTATTGATTGTTTCCATTTTGCTTTTATACTGTGCTTCTTCGAATTTTGCAATTTGATCTTGTTTTTGTTGGCTTCTATAACGTTCATCTACATAAGCAGGAAAAGACCCTCGATAGAAGGTGTATTTGAACTCTGTCTTTTTTTTCACCTGTTCAAAATGAAGTATGCAATTTGCTGAGTGTTCAATAAATGTCTCGTCGTGCGACACGAAGATGACGGGCTCTTTCCTTGAAAGTATAAATTTTTCCAAAATCTCCAAAGTCTCAATATCGATATCATTGGTGGGCTCGTCAAACAAATAGATTGCGGGCTTTTGGTAGGAGATTTTTATGAGTTGCAACTTGACTTTCTCTCCGCCAGACAACGTTCCTATCTTTTGCTCACCATTGAGCAAATCTGGCGATAGTCCAAAATCCGAAAACGCATTGCTTAGATTGTTAAAATCATTATAAACATCATAATCAGGTTCAGCATCTGGCTCATCCCTAAGAAAATATTCATAAATAGGGAAGTCGTCCCAGTCCGAACTTAAAAATTGGTGAAAATATCCAATCGGCTTTTCAATAATAAGGTTCGCGCTAAACTTTGCATATGGAACAAGGCGCGGGTCAACCAATGCCTTTATAAAAGTAGATTTGCCGTCCCCTTCTTCTCCAATCAAGGCAAGCCTATCGCCCCTGTCAATATTGAAGCTTAGGTCAGTTATGAGTTTTCTGCCCTTGTTCGTTGTAATATTGCAATTTGATATAATCATAAGTTCACCTCCTCGGGCTCAAAATAAGAGATCACTAAAAAGCAAAGTTCGGGCGGTGGAAAAAAGCATATCAAAGTGATATGCTTTTGAGGTGTTTTACAAAGTGGTGTGAATTGTCATGGTGCGGCTGAAACCAGGTATGCTCAATTTGAAAGAATCCTTGGTTATATTTGAAATCGTGTATGTCACAGATGTGCTTGATTCATCGCCCTGCACAACTTGGACCTCGATTTTATAAATAATGTTTCCATCTTCGTCAAAACTTTTTGTCATTGAAAAGCTCTTTCTCTGGGCTTCTGGGGTCAATTCAGGTGCCGTTTCACTGTTGAACATTATCACTTTGTTTTGATCTTTGTTGAAACACATGTATAGCGCAAGGCTTGGTTCATCACTGTTTTCAACATCTGAATAATAAACATTGTTTTGAACATCCCAAGGTTTAACGGTGTAGTCAACGGTAAGGGTTTCCTCTTTGTAGGTTATGAGCAGTTTTCTGTTGCCAGGCTTCTCTGTTGAAAACACAGAAACCATATCTTCCTCGACGGCGAAGTTTGTTGCCTTTCCGTCGGCGTCAATATATTTGAGGATCCCGGCTGAAACATCAAGAGTTTCACCAACATAATATTCTGTTTTGAATTTTTGCACAAGGCTTAGTTTCTTTTCACCACCGCAAGCTGAAAGCAAAACGGTAGGCAAGCAAATTGCCAAAACAAGCGCAAAAGTGAGTACTATTTTTTTGAAAATTTTCATAGTTATTCTTCCCCTTTCTTTTCTGTTGAAAGAATAACACGATGTGTGGGGTGTTTGTCAAGAGATTTTAGCAACATGTTTTTGCATTTTCATCTCGCAAAATATTTTAATAAAATATCGCCTTCGTCTCCATTATCAAATTCTTTCTTTGACTTATTCTTTCCCTAAGTTTTTAATCGTTTGCAAATTTTTCTCAAATTTTCGCTTTTTCAGCATCTTCTAATTCAATGGCTTTCTTTTCTTTTTCAATTTTGTTTGAAACCATTTTATAAATTTGTCCTGCAAATTTTTCGGTCTCTTCCTTAGAGCCTTTCTTTGTTCGCAAAAACTTAACGCCTTCAGCAATACCTTTTAGGCAATCGTCAACATTGTCTTTTATTCTAAAAAATGTTGTTGGTAGCAATTCAAATTCTTCAGGGTGATATTTGAAAACTTCACCCAATTCAAACATAGAGTCTGGAAATCTTGCAGAAAAAAGTGAGTCGGTAGCAGGGTTGAATAATCCCCATTCCTTATCATTGATTTTGACAACAGCAACACAGCCACCGAGAATATTGGCAAAATGACCGACTATCATATTATCGAATTTATTTTTGCAAATTTCCCCTGTTTTTATATTTTTGCAGGTAAATTTTCCGTCAACAATAGTGGCTTTAAAATCCTGAACAAACTCACGCTCTGCTTTTTCAAGTTCCTCTTCCATGATTTTGTCAAGGGGGTTAGTTGAAAAATTGATATTTTGCAAAATGCATATTAAATGAGAAAGAAAAAGCGGAAAATTATAAATCTTTATCATATTGAAAAAAAGCGCAAATATACTAATAGCATGAAAAGTAATCATATTTTTGCTTGTTTCAAGAAGGGGCAGCTTGTGCTCTGTTTTGTTGCCATGTTCGTTGTGCTTGCATCGTCTATCGCGCTCGACAAGGCCAGCGCCAAAGAAACGAACATCACGGGCGACCGCCTCGACTTCACGGTTGTTATCGACCCCGGTCATGGCGGGGTTGACCCGGGCTCCATTGGCTACAAAACCAAAACAAAGGAAAGCGACATCAATCTTGCCGTTGCCTTGAAGCTTCAAGAAAAGCTTGAAAAAATGGGCATACGCGTTGTGATGACGCGCAAGACCGAGGCGGGGCTCTATGGCCTCTCCACCACAAACTACAAGAAGCGCGATATGCAGAAGCGCCGCGAAATCATTGAGAACATTCGCCCCGACATTGTTGTTTCGGTGCACATGAACAGCTACACCCGCCATAACCTTCGCGGCGCGCAAGTGTTCTATGACAAGTCCAGCCCACGCAGCGAGCAGCTCGCGCTTCTCATTCAAGACCAGTTCGCATCCAAACTTGAAAAGTCCGACAAGGGCGTTGCCATTGGCGACTATTATATGCTCAAATGCTCCCCCTCCGCGTCGGTCATTGCGGAATGCGGATTCATGTCGAACGAAGAGGATGAAAGGTTGCTCATCACCAAAGAATACCAAGACAAAATCGCCGATTGCATCTTTGTTGGAATCATAAACTTTTTGAGCACCGAATAACATTTTGACAAGCCCCTCGTTTCTGTGCTACACTCAAAAAAAGAGGAGAAAAACATGATTCACTCACTCGCCGGCGGCGACCTTGGAAAAATAAAAGTTAATGATTTTGCAAAAGTTGAGCTCTTGGAAGGGCTTTCAAAAGGCGGAATTTTTTGGTATATAACGAAGATTGAAAAGTTGAAAGCCGGCGACGTTGTGCTTGTTCCTTTCGGCAAGGCGAACGCTCTCACAAAAGCAAAAGTTTTGCGTGTTGACAGGGGTGTTTCTTCGCAAGCATCCCCTATTCCAACCCATCACGCAAAGGAGGTTTATTGCATTTTTAAGGAGGTTTGAAATTGCTCTTTAACTTTGACCTTAGCAACAGGAGTTTTCTTGTGAACTCCCAAAACAAAGCGGAAATCGAAAATGAAATCTCAAATCTCAAAACCGTCCTGCTCGCGCTTGAAGACGAACTTCGCACCGAAGAAAGAAAAGGTGAAAATTCTTTCAGCATTGAAACGCTCAAAAGAAAAATTGAAAAAGTGAAAGGCGTTCTTCAAGACCTTTTCGAGCTTTTGAGCGAAGAACAAAATTTCGAAAAATAGAAAAACCACGAGGCGCAAACCTCGTGGTTTTATTTTCCTTGAACTTATTTTTCTTCAAGTTTGTTTTCTTCTTTTCTTCCTTCAAGGAATCTGAAAAGAAGAGCTGCAAGAGCTGCACCAACGAATGGACCAACGATGAAGATCCAAACTTGCGAAATAGCAGCAGTGCCACTAAACAAAGCAAAAAGTGCAGGAATCAAGCTTCTTGCAGGGTTAACGCTTGTTCCGGTCAATGCAAGACCCAAAAGGTGAACCAAAGTCAATGAGCCACCAATAACAAGTCCGGCAACTGAACTATACTTTTCTTTGCTTGTAACGCCACATATAGCATAAACAAACACGAAAGTGAGAACAATTTCGCTAACAAGAGCAATGATCATGT
>CANQQH010000017.1 GCA_947625955.1 uncultured Clostridia bacterium
TAATAGCATGACTATGAATTCTGGCAAGATAGAGGGCAACACAACTGGCTGGGGTGCTGGAATATATGATGGCGGCGAGTTTAACATGAATGGTGGAACAATATCTGGAAACACAGCAAGCGAAACTGGTGGCGGTGTTTATGTTTGGGAAACGGCAACCATGAATTCTGGAAATGTTGAGCAAAATAAGGGAAAATATGGTGGCGGTTACTATGTTGGCTCAGATGCAACATTCGATTTTATCAATGGAAAAATAACAAAAAATAGAGCAACAATGTCTGGCGGTGGTATTTATATTAATGGCGTTGTTAACATGAAAGGTGGCGAAATCTCTGGAAATACCGCAGGACTTTATGGCAGTGGGGTTTATATTTCTCCAACTGGCACGCTGAATTATGAGGGTGGAACAATAAGCGATAATATTTATCTTGAAACAGAAACCTCCTCATTGGTTTTTAAGAAAGCACCAACAAGCTCAATAAAAATATCGCTGGGTTATGGAATTCACAATGAGGGTTCGGTTACTCAATATCCTGTATTTGACAAAGGAACGAAGATAGCAAAACTTAGCGGAATAACAACGCTTGATCTTGAAAAAATCAGCGTTGTTAATGCAAGTTTAAGCGTGGGAACTGAACTTGGAATTCAAAAAATAAATAATGAATATTGGATTGTTATTCAAGAAATTGGTAGTCAAGAAGGTGGCGGCGACCAAGGCGGCGGCGAAGGCGGCGGTGGAGAAGAAAGCGATTATGTTAATGTTGCTCTTTTGATATCGGCTAATAGTTCAAGTACAACGTCATATTTGTCTATTCTTGATATCGACGCAAACGTGGGTCGTTCAGTTCCATATGAAGTGGTTTTAGCAATAAAAAAAGGATCAACAATATCTTCGTATGGTCCAACTTATGTATATACTGGATCGCAATATGTACAAGCATATGAAATTCGAATAAATAATAAAGCTAAATATACTCTTTATGGTCTTAAGGGATATACTATTACAGATGTACAAATGATATTGCCATTTGATAGAACTGGAACTGGTGCTATCAATGAAGATTGCAATGTTGGTATTACTGCAATCTTGGCAAAATCGACAGCGCTTCCAAACGTAGGTGTGCCAGATGAAGAGCCTGATGGCAAACTGCCAAAAGTTGAGCGAGTCGCGTTATCTAGCCAAGAGCAAGCGGTGCTAGACAATAAGAAATTCTTTTTGAAGCCTATGAAAGAAGATAAAGTGGCGTGATAAAAAAGGTGCAATTGCACCTTTTTTTTGCATCATAATTTAATCGATTAATATTTTGATTTGTCGTCGATTTTTTTGCGCATCTTGTGTTTATAGAACATGCCATACTTTCGTCGTGCTTCGGCTTCGGAGGTCTCGTAGCGATAGATGTTGCGCCTGAGAGTGGTGTAGAAATCGTCTTCGTTGCGATATTTGTGTTCGAGTTTTTTGAGCCATTTGATGGTGTATTTCTGTGCGTCGCGCTCGACCTCTTGGTTATTATAGAGCAATTGATCTTCGCTGGCGCTAACATAGCCGGCAAAATTCTTCTTCCATAGTTTCGCTTTGAAATTATACCAGTGCAACTTCTTGTTGTTTATGAACTCATATTGCGTTGCGTGCCTACCCTCGTGGATGATGGTTTCAAGGGCGTGGAAACGATAGGCGGGGTCGAGGATGAGGTTCTCGTGAACATAGAGCCTCTTTTCGCCGTTAACAACGCTGAACATACCAAAGTTCTGCCAGTCTGCGCGCTCGTGAACAACAACATCAATTGGGTCGCGATGCTGTTTTTTTGCCATTTTATTTTCGAGCGCTTGCAAAATTTTCATTCTTTTGACCGAACTATATTTGCTCCACTTTCGAAGTTTGAATTTGCTGAATATAAATAACATATTTTCTTCCTTTTACACTTTCAAGTTTATAATATTTTGAGTATTTTGTCTATAAAAAATGAGCACGGCTTGAAATTTTGCGGCAATTGTTGTATCATTTTGCTTGTGGAATATAAGATTGAGAAAAACAAAATAACCTTTTTGAAAAACGACGACTTTGACGCTAAGTCCATTTTGGAGTGCGGGCAGATGTTTCGCTACTATAAAATCGACGGCGGCTACGAGGTTATAACTGGCAAGCATTTGGCAAAAGTTATGGAAGATGGTGAAAAAGTTGAAATCATCACCAGTGAGCCTGAGGTCTTCGTTCGCTTTTTCGACCTTGACGAGGACTACTCGCGAATCAAAAAGGAGCTTTCAAAATACGAGTTCTTGCGCGGCGCTATTGAGCATGGGAAGGGCATACGCATTGCGCGTGGCGAGCCGGAAGAGGTGATTTTCTTCTTCGTTATTTCTCAGAATAACAATATCAAGCGAATCCAAAAAATCATTGAAAAGATGAGTGAGATAGGCGAGCCAATCGACGAGAAACACAAGGCGTTCCCAAAGGCAAAGGTGCTTGCAAAAAAGCCAATGGAATATTTCAAGAGTCTTGGCGCGGGCTATCGCGATGTGTTCTTGTTTGAAACCGCAAAGGTGCTCGGCGAAACAGATCTCGAAAAGATAGCCGCTCTTCCAGACGATGAACTTTATAAGTGGCTGCTTTCAATAAAAGGGGTGGGACCAAAGGTTGCCTCGTGCATAATGCTGTTTGGCTTCCACCGAACGAGCTGTTTTCCAGTTGACACTTGGATTGAAAAAGTTTACAGGCAATATTTCTTCGTTGGCGAAAAGACCAGACCGCAGATTTCCCAGTATTTATCGAAGAAATTCGGTGCTATGTCTGGCATAGTACAGCAATATTTGTTCTATAACATCCGCCCTGAAAGCAAAGATAAACACTAAAATTCAAAACCCCTATTGCGAAAAACTAGTAGTTGTGCTATAATATAGTCAGTGAGGTTAAGAACAAATGATAAATGCTTTTATTAAGCTATTCGTTGAGGCAGACGCATTATTCTATATTTTGTTTGTTCTTGCCATGGCACTGCTTGTTGCTGAGGCTGTTGTGCCAAGTTTTGGGCTCCTCGGTTTGGGCGGCATACTGTCAACCTTTGGCTCGATTGTGGCAAGGTGCGTTGTTGGGGATAATACGTCACTTGAAATCTTTCTCTTCGTGGTTTATATTCTAGCGTTCATTTTGCTCGCAATAATCATCACCAAAATCATCAACAAAGTGCGAATAAAAATAACACAAAAATCGCGCTATGCCGTTGTTGACGGGGTGAAAGTCCCGCTAACAAAAGAGGGGAATCTTGACTACTCCTTTCTCCTCGGCAAAGAGGGAGTCGTTGTTAGCGACCTTAAACCTCTTGGAAAAATCAAAATTGACGACCAAATCTTCGAGGCAACAACCTCGAAAGGCTATATCTACACCGGAACGGTCGTCAAAGTTGACAAAATTATGGCGCAAAGAATTGTTGTGAAGAAAAAAGGCTAAGGAGGAAAGATGCAATGATAACAACTGGTATTTTGTGCGCAAAGATGTCGTGGGGCTGGATTTTGGGACTTACGCTTGGCGGAATCATTATTCTGGCGTTCGTTATAACTTTCCTTGCTCTTGTTCCGCTCAGGCTTTGGTTTCGTGCCATTGTCTCAAACGCGCACGTTGCAATGAGCAAACTCATTGGAATGAAAATGCGCAAAGTTGACGTTAACAAAATCGTTTTGACCTATATCACCGCCAGAAAAGCTGGGCTCACAATCACGCTTGAAGAACTTGAAACCCACTATATGGCAAACGGCGACATTGAAAGAGTTGTGAAGGCTCTTATCAGCGCACATTCAGCAAACATGGACTTGTCTGTTCAAACGGCAAAGGCTATCGACCTTGCTGGGCGTGATGTTTATCAGGCTGTGCGCAACTCTGTTGTTCCAAAAATCATTGAAACTCCTGTTGTTTCAGCCATGGCAAAAGATGGTATTGAACTCAAAGTCAAAGTAAAGGTCACCGTTATTTCGAACATGCACATGCAGATCTTCGGTGCGGGCGAGGAAACAATTATCGCGCGTGTTGGTGAAGGCGTTGTCACGACTATCGGCTCTGCTGCGAGCCACAAGATTGTGCTTGAAAACCCGGACCTCATCTCATCAACTGTTTTGAACAAGGGTCTTGACACCGGCACAGCATATGAGATTGTGTCAATAGATATTGCCGATATCGATGTTGGAAGAAACATCGGCGCCGAACTTGAAATCGCAAACGCCGAGGCAGACAAGCGTATCGCTCAGGCAAAGGCCGAGGAGAGAAAATGTATGGCTATCGCAACCGAGAACGAAATGAAGGCCAAAGTCCAAGAGATGCGAGCCATGGTTGTTCAGGCCGAAGCCGAAGTTCCAAAGGCGCTTGCAAAAGCCCTCAACAACGGCACAATGGGCGTTATGGATTACTACAACATGAAAAACATCCAGGCAGACACTGCCATGCGTAAAGCCCTTTCAAATGAACACGATGACGACTCCTCTTCATCCTCAGTTTCCAGCTTTGGCGGATTCTCAGGCGGCTTAGGTGGCTTTGGCGGAGGGAGTGGGGGTGGTGGGACTCGTCCTCGCCCTAAATTATGACTTGCGCCGAACTTCACCTTTCTAACTGTGTTAGCTGATAGGCGGCGCTACACACTCATTTATTAACTATAAAATCGTGCGTAGACGCCACCTATCGAGCCTTGTTATAAAGGCAAATTTCGGCGCAAGTAGTTGTGGGAAAGACCAATTTTGGCGCGTGGGGGACAGGCTGTGTTTACTGATAGGCGGCGCTACACACTCATTTATAAAACTAGGGGTCCCCGAAAAACGAGAGTTTTTTGGGGAGAGGAGAAGGATGGTCAATCGATGACGGCAAGATGTGAAACATCTTGTTGGCTTATAAGACCATTCTTCGACGAAAAGCAGCAGATTGGGGATTATTTTAGAGCGCAAGCGGGTGAAAAAGGTTCTCGCGTTCGCTACTGCCGTGCGAAAGGTTCTTCTTCGCCCACTTGCGCCTAAAAGAAACCCAAGGTGCGTTTGGAGGGGAGCGCTCCATAGGTGGAGCGCAACAAAAGAATGGGAACGATTGAGATTATAATTTTATGTGCGGTTGGCGTTCTTTGCATTGGCGGGGTCTTTGCAATTTTTTTCTCGAAGAAAAAAAAGAAAAAAGCAAAGAAAGAAGAGGTGCCAGCGCCAAAGGTTGAACCTGTTTATAAGCAAACCCAAAAGCCAGAAGAGAAGAAGGAAGAGGCGCCAAAGGTTGTGATGCCAACGGAGTTCAAAATAATTCGCAAAAAGTCCGAAATCAAAATCAACAAAAAAGCAATCAAAACGGACAGCAGAAATCCAAGTATCACGCGAGTTTTTGTTAATGGAAAAAATGTTGAAGAAGAGCAAAAGAAGAAAGATGCTGTGCCTGAAAATCAGGTCAAAAAGAAGAGTACTCTGTCTGACATAGCACGCACAAACATCGGGCGTTTCGGCACTCGCGAGCCGTATTTCTGTGATCGCCCAATAGTGCAAGAGGGTGCGCCAAATCGCTTGCCTATAATTGAAGACCGAACGAACTTTGCGTCGCATCTTCGCGAACAAGGCGAGGAATCGGCAATCGTTATTGGTGCAAAAGCGGTTGAAGAAAAGACTGCTAAGATTGAAAAAGCAATCAATTCGAGAAGCAATTCCATGCTTGAAAAAGTGAAAGACGGCATGCTCGTTGACATCGACCCAGACCCTCAAACATTTCTAAGTGAGCCAAGGGTTTTTGAAACGAAAAAGAAAATGCAAAGCATCGACGCGCAAACCCTGATTTTGGCAGACGCTGTTTCAAAGAGAAAAGGGAAATAACTAGATTTTCAAATACGCCTCAACATAGCAATCAACCCGCACGCGCGCTCCTTCGCGAAAGGTGGCAAAGGTGGTTGCTTTATATTCAGCATTGTGAGGCAAAAGTGCTCTTGTTTTCTCTTCAAGTTCCTTTTCAACCTGCGGTTTAGCGCTCTCAAAATCCACGAACACTTCGGTTGCTTCAAGTTCATAGAAGGTTGTGGACTTGGTTTTGAGCGGTAGAAAGAAGTTATAGAAAACATACTTGATGCTAACTTCTGTTTCATAAAGCGAATAGTTGCAAGTTGCCCCTTTCGAGAAATTCATACCAAACACGCTGAGTTCGTGCTTGGTTATTTTTTTATTTGTGCGCGTGTAGGTGAGCTGATTTTCACTATAAATGGTTGCTTCGTGAAAGAAAGTGCGAAGGGTGATGTTTGCTCGCGCCTGAACATTTTGCGCTTCAACGAGGGTTTGACCAGCGCAAACAACATCGCCAAGTTTGACTTTTGCTTTGCCTGAAATCGTTTCAATGCTGACGACAATGCCGTTCATTGGCGCAACGATATCGTCCGTTAAAAACGAGGCGGGCAACTTTGATTCGTTGATAACAACATTCGCTTTCACGCCAACAACTTGTAGGCTCGCGCCCGAGATTTGCTTAAATTCACGCATCAAAACGCGTTCAAGGTCGCGGCTTTTGGGAAGAGAATCTTTTCGACTGTGCACTTCAACACCGTTTAGTTTCAAAACTTCTTGGAGCCTTTCAAAGTTTTCGCCTCGAAAAATGCAATGGTCACCGTTTTGGCAGGTGTGACCTGCGCTATTGAATGAGATAACCTGCACTCTGTTTGTGATGTTGATGGTCGTGAGCAAAACGAGGATGCAACCAATGAACAGCCCTGAGCGCGCAAAGATAGTTCTTGCAACTTGCGTTATTCCTCTTGCTGACTGAACTTTGAATTTGTAGAGAGCAAAGATTTGCTCTTTTTTTAGCCGCTTATATTCTTTTTTGGGCAGGCAGAAGGAGAGTTCTTTTTGACTTTTTCGTGTGAGATTTGTTGCATTGTAGCCCTCAGTTTCAAAGAACGCAATGAGGTGATGCAAATTAACGCCGGTCGCCGTTATATTCAATATGTCTTTCATCGCGCACCTCAATCAAATTGGACGGAGGAAATCTCGCCCTCAACACTCATCTCGCGGTAGGAGATTTCCTTCACTTGCAAATTTTTGCCGATAATTGTTGTGGTTGGATTGCCAATCAGCGTGATTTTGGCGTTGCTCAGTTCTTGAATCTTTTTGTAGCCCTCAACAACAACGCCGCTCTGGCTCGCATAAACAAAGGTATTCGTTCTGGTTTTCTCGTCGATACCAAGCAATTTCGCAGTTTCGTCTAAAAATGCCATATTTATCCTCTTGGAATAATTTATGCGCGCCGAGAAAAGAACATGCAAAGCTGATTTTGTTTGCCTATGAAACTTGAAAATGCTAAAATATAAATAGAGGTAGGAAAAAATGAAAATCAATTTTGTTGGGAAAAAAATAGATAGTTCGCTCAAAACGTTGATAAAAGACGCCGTGAAGCTCACTCTTCAAGACCTGAAACAAGAGAACAAGAATCTTGAACTCAACATCGACTTTGTTGACGAAAACGAGATGCAGGAGCTCAACAACCGCACACGCGCTATAAATAGCGTGACCGATGTTTTGAGTTTTCCAAACTTTGAGCTCAAACCTTTTGAAAATATCGAGTGTGGCGGCGAGGCTGTTTTGCTTGGCGACATGGCGATTTGCATGAGCCGCGCTGAGGAGCAGGCGAAGGAGTATGGCAATTCGCGCGAAAAGGAGATTGTGAAGCTGGTTGTCCATAGCGTGCTTCATCTCATGGGCTTCGACCATATCAAAGATGGCGATTTCAAAATCATGAACAAGGAAGAAGAAAAAATTGCAAGCGAATTTTGGGCTAATCATGAAATTTGTTGAAAATAGTGAAAAATCGCAGGGGTATGAAAAAGGTTTCAATCTTGGGCTTGAATGTGGTATAATATAAATAGGGGAAAGAAAATGTTTAGATCTGGTTTTGTTGCAGTCATTGGCAAGCCGAATGTTGGCAAAAGTACGCTCATCAACGCGCTTATCGGCGAGAAAGTCGCGATAACGAGCCCGAAGCCTCAAACAACGCGCAATAAGATATTGGGCATCAAAAACGGCGAGGACTTTCAAATCGTGTTTGTTGACACACCGGGGATTCATAATGGGCAAAGCGAACTGGCGAAGTATTTGAGAAAGTCAACCGAAACGGCAACAAACGATGTTGATGCGGTGGTTGTTCTGCTCGACGCAAGCAAAGTCACCAAAACTGACTACGACCTTATCGCAAAGCAGGAAAACCGCAAAGTGCCGGTGTTTGTTGTGATAAACAAAATAGACATCAGCTCCTATGAAAAATTGTATCCAATTCTTGATAAGCTCAACGAGTTCAGGTTCGTGAAGCAGTTCGTGACCCTGAGCGCGCTGAGAAGAAGCAATCTCGATGTGCTTTTGTCGGCGCTGCTAAACGTTATGCCGGAGGGGCCTGCATACTACCCAACTGACCAATACACCGACAAAAACGAGCGCTTCATGGTGGCGGAAATAGTGCGCGAAAAATCGCTCTTGTTCTTGCAGGAAGAAATCCCACATGGCATTGCTGTTGAGATTGTGCTTTTCAAAAAGCTCAAAAATATCATCAAAATCAGCGCCAACATTATCTGCGAGAGCGATAGGCATAAGCAAATTATAATTGGGGCGAAGGGGGCAATGCTCAAAAAGATTGGAACTTCGAGCCGCGGGGAAATGGAAAAACTCCTTGGCAGCCCAGTTATGCTTGAACTCTTTGTGAAAGTGAAGCCCGACTGGAAACAAAACAAAAGCACACTCAAAGACTTGGGCTACGACATCAAGGATGTGTAGGTGCTATGTCTGGCAATATACCAGAACTGCACAAAATCCGTCAAAATCCCAGCAAAATTGGGGTAGTATGGCAGACATAACACTATGAGAAGTGCAATAATTCCCGCAAAAAATGGAATAAAAAATATATAAAAGTCGAGGGCGATTAAACCTCTTTTGGTTTGGCTATAATCAATATATATGGAGGCTGAGTTATGGACAATGAAAAAGCGATAAAGAAACTTCATGAGGGTCTTGATAGAACTTGGGATTTGTTTTTGTATGGTGACAAGGAGAGTGGAATAAAACCTGGAAGAGTTGAAACCTATGGTTGCATTATGGGGCAAAGAGAAGTGCTGAAACAAAGAAGGAAAATGCAACAAACTGAGCGAGAAAGGGAATAAAACAAAAGAAGAAATGGCAGAAACAATAAAAACTATTGGAATTGTCTTGAAATCATCAAAGCACACGATTGATGCGGCAAGACTTCTTGATATCTTTTCGCCCGAACTCGGGCGTTTTTCTGCTGTTATAAGGGGCGTTGAAAAGCCAAAAGCGAAGCTTGCAATCGCGAGCCAGCCCTTTTGTTTTGGGGAGTTTATGCTTTCGGAGAGAAACGGATTTTATACCGTAACCGATTGCTTTGTTCAAGATAGTTTTTTCTCAATTTCTCAAAACCTCGATAGCTATGTTTTGGGTTGCAGCCTGCTTGAAATGGCCGACAAAATTGTGCAGGCGGGCGAGAGCAACTATGAAATTTTTATGCTGCTTCTTTCGTCGCTCAAAGCCATTGCCTACGACGGCGTTGACCCAACGATTGTTGTTATCAAATATATAATGGACCTTTTGAGAATCTCGGGCTTCGGGTTCGACATTGCAACTTGTGACGTTTGCTCAAAAAGCTTGAAAAACGAAAAACGCGCCGCGATTGTCTATACCGGCAATGGGGCGGTTTGCCTTTCTCATGCCAAAAACGGCGAAGCGCTTGATATTTCACCTGCTGAGTGGGACGCGCTCAAAAGCATCCGCTTTCAGTCTCTAACCGAGCTGCAATCAGTTTCAATTCCTGCCAAAGTCCTTTCCAGTTGTCTTTCGATAGCGGCGAAGCAGTTCTATTATAGGGTGGGCGAAAAAATCCAGAGTTTATCCACGCGGCTAAAATAGCACTTATAACTTTGTTACTGCAAAAAATTCTTGACAGGGATTTATGTCTAAATAAACCCCGTGCCAAGAATTTTTCTTGTGCCTCGTTCTAAGTGCTATTTTAGCCGCGTGGAGAGATAGAAGTGGAGAGATAGAAACTGCACACTCATTTATGTTTAATAAACTCCTGCGTCGATGCCACCCGCTGAGCCTCGCCATAGGAGCCAATTTTGGCGCGTGGAAGTGCGGGAGCGAACGACATTTTAATATCTTTTATTTTGACGAGGTGGTAACTCCGTTGCTGCGAGTTCTGTTGACTAGTGTAGCAAATAGTATTAGATTTTTGAGATAAAACACAAATAAAAAAATCCCATAACACTACTGCTGTATGGGATTTTTTTATTTGCGCTTTTAGCCAAAAAGATAGTGCTAGTTGTGGTTTCTTCGGTGCGACGCACAAGTGCGCCGCAATAGACTACTCTTGTGTTCCTTTGCGCTCACCCCAAAATTTGCATTTTGGGGTGAGCGAAGATGGGAGCGCGAGGGGCGCGCCCCTCGCAAAGTAAAATAAAAAAACAAAAAACACACTCTATTTTGTTGACAAATTTATGGGGGGGTATCATTATTAATGATAAAAAGATAGGTGGGGCATGACGAAAAGGGCGCTGGTCTTTTTATGCTTCGCTCTTTGCTGGGTATCTTTCGGGGTGCTTAGGGCAGAGATATTGTTGTTGTATTATAAAATAAAAAATTGCTAAAACTAAGGAATAAAGAATGAGAAGAAGATATAGATTTGCATTATTGCCAATGATTGCACTTTTTGTGGGGCTGGTTTTATGCTTCGCTGGATGTTTCAAAGGAACGGCAAGTGCGGTAAAACAAGGCAATGTCTATATTGGTGGGGCGAAATACACGCTAAGTGGCGGAAAGGTTTCTGGTTGGTCAGCCGACGAATATGGTGCCATTTTCAACAATGGCGGAACCCTCACCATGACTGGCGGAGAGGTTTCAAGCAATTCTGTCTTGGGCTTTGGTGGTGGAATAAGCGTGTGGAAAAGTGGAACATTTATAATGACCAACGGAACAATCACTAAAAACAAAGCTGGAAATGGTGGCGGAGGTGTTTTTCTAAATGAGAGTTCAATGTTTACCATGGATGGCGGCTATATAATAAATAACAAAGGCTATGAAGGTGGGGGTGTCTATATTCAAGATAGCTATTTCACGATGAATGGTGGCGAAATTTCTGGCAATAATGGTGACGAAGAATATGGTGCTACTGGCGGCGGTGTATATCTCAAAACTGGTACATTCATAATGAATAATGGTAAAATATCAAAAAACCAAGGAGGCAGAGATGGCGGTGGCGGTGTTTATACTCGCGATAGCTTCACCATGAATGATGGAACGATTTCTGATAACGAAGCAAACAATATGCCTGGTGGCGGCGTTTTTGTTTGGCAAGGAACTTTCACCATGAGAAAAGGAACTATTTCGGGCAATCGTTCATGTGATGGTGGCGGTGTTTTTCTCGGATGGGATGACATTTTATTCACCATGAGTGGCGGCTCAATTTCAAACAATGTTGTGACCGATGATGCAGATGGTCTTTATTATGATGGTGGTGGCGGCGTTTGCATTTACTATGAAGGCGACGCGGGAATTACATTCGTGATGACTGGTGGAACGATATCCAATAATAGTTGCACTGGGAAGAACAACAATATGGGTGGCGGCGTCTCTCTTAATGGTGGTACCTTTTCAATGATTGATGGAACAATTTCAGGAAACAGAGTTTCCGGGGATGTGTCTAGTGTGCGTGGGCCTCGAGGCGGTGGAGTTTATATTGGTTATAGGGGTTCATTCACATTGGATGGCGGAACAATTTCAGGAAACATCGCCGGAACCCAAATGCAAGATCCGGGCTATGAAAAGTATTATTCTGATGGTACTGGCGGCGGAGTTTATGTTGACCAAAATGCCAATTTTCTTATGAGAGGTGGAAAAATAACAGGAAACGGCGCTGTTCAGCGTGGTGGTGCGGTTTATGTTGCCGATGGAGGCACATTCAATATTAGTGGCGGAACAATAGAGAATAACTCTATGCTTCCTTATCCATACCCGATAGCAGGTATGGATCAGTTTAATGGAGTTTATCTTGATGGAGGGGCAACAATGAATTATAATGGCGGGATTATCAAAGACCCAATATTTGTGCAAAACGCTTGGGATGAAGATAGTGCGTCATTATATATAGGTAAGAAGCCTGACTCTCCTCTTATAATATTTCCACAAACATATGGCACTATTGCAACAATGCCGTTTAACTTATCAATAAGTCGTAGTGATATTCTAATTTTGGGATGGGATGGAAAGTATTATGAACCCGGCTTTGCAGGGAGTGCCGATGGTTCACATTCTCTTGTTATTTACGATCGAGTAGCATCATTGTCGTCTTTCAATCCTTCAACAAACATGGACTTTTCGCTAGCTAATGGCAGCGCTATTGACGCTTGCATGGTTTCAAGCAATCCTATCGCTATTGTTTACTGCAAAAAGGACGAAAGCGACTTCTTGTTCTATGATAATAAAAGATTCTATCTTTATCCTATAAAAAAACATTAGAAGTGATTAATGTTGCGAAGGGCAAGCCCTCCGCAACAAATTTTTTTTCAAGAATTTTTTCATTATGATTGCGTTTGCGAGGGCGCTTTGGTATAATAGGAAAGTTAACACTATATTTAAGGAGAAATACTTTATGGCAAAAAAATATGTTTATAAGTTTGCAGAAGGCAGAGCTGACATGCGCGAACTCCTTGGTGGAAAGGGTGCTAACCTTGCTGAAATGACCAATATCGGTCTTCCAGTTCCTCAGGGTTTCACTATCACTACCGAAGCGTGCATTAAGTATTATGACGATGAAAGAAAGATTGCAGACCCAATTCAAAAGGAAATTTTCAAGAACCTTGTTGAACTTGAAAAGGAAACTGGCAAAAAATTCGGCGACAAGAAGAATCCTTTGCTTGTTTCAGTTCGTTCAGGTGCAAGGGCTTCCATGCCTGGAATGATGGACACCATTTTGAACCTTGGGCTTAATAGCGAAACTGTTGAAGGTCTTGCTAACCTAACAGGCAACAGACGCTTCGCTTATGATAGTTATAGAAGATTCATTCAAATGTTTGCAGACGTTGTTATGGAAGTTCCAAAGCCACTCTTTGAGGACATATTGGATGAAATCAAGCACAACAAGGGCGTTAGTCTTGACACCGAGCTCGACGAGAACGACATGGTCGAAGTTGTTAAGAGATTCAAGAAGCTCTACAAAGAGCAGAAGAAAGCTGAGTTCCCAGAAGACGTTAAAGAGCAACTCATCCATGCGGTTGAGGCTGTGTTCAGGAGCTGGGAGAACCCACGCGCTATCGTATATCGCCGTATGAACGACATTCCTTCAAGTTGGGGAACAGCTGTTAACGTTCAATCCATGGTATTTGGTAACATGGGTGACGACTGCGGAACCGGTGTTGCATTCACTCGCAACCCAGCAACTGGTGAAAACCAACTCTATGGTGAATATCTCATGAACGCGCAAGGCGAAGACGTTGTTGCCGGCATTAGAACACCAAGCCCTATTGCTGAACTCAAAAAGCAAAACAAGGCTGTTTATGAACAATTCGAGCAAATCTCAAAAACTCTTGAAAACCACTATAAAGACATGCAAGACATGGAGTTTACTATCGAGCATGGCAAACTCTATATGCTTCAAACTCGTAATGGTAAGAGAAC
>CANQQH010000018.1 GCA_947625955.1 uncultured Clostridia bacterium
AGCAGGCGGCGGCGGTCATTGTTGCGCTTGCAAAAAAAGGAACGAAACATTTCTCGCTCGCGCATATTTCTGAACATTCAAACACGATTGAACTTGCGTTCTCGGCTGCGGCTTCGGCGCTTGAAAATGCAGGCTTCGTGCTTGAAAAGGATGTCTTCGTTAGGTATTGCCGCCAAGACAAGTGCTCGAACAACTATATTTTTGGAGAAGATGATGATAAATAAAACGCTAAAAAAGGATTTTTCAAAGTTTGATGCATCCATTTGCACCATGGCTTTCATTGTTTTCAGTCTCACAGTGCAATTGCTTTTGTTGGTTGTTCCAACGAACAATTTGTTCATGGCAATCTTGATGTCTGCGTTGATTGAAGCTGTTTTCTTCTTTGCCGCAATGTTCACGGCGGGGGTGAAGAAAGTTGAATTTATTGAAGCAACAAAGCTCAACAAGAAAATCAGCCCGGCAATGGCGGCTTTGGCGATTGCGCTTTCGCTGGTTTGCCTGTTTGGCTACACAAATCTCACCAATGTTTTTGTTGTTTCACTTGAAAATCTTGGCTATACTCCAAGGGTTAGCAATGTTGCAATTCCAAACTTTGGCGTTTATCTCATATATGTTGTTTTACTCTGTGTTTGCCCGGCAATTTTCGAGGAAACTTGTTTTCGCGGCTGCATCCTCAGTTCGCTGAAAAACTACAACAAGCACGCAGCCGTTGTGCTTTCGGCACTTGTTTTCATGCTCATGCACGGCGGTCCTGACCAAACTATACACCAGTTCATTGTTGGCATCATTTGCGGCTATGCGTTTGTTTATTCATCTAGCCTTTGGGTTCCAATCATTGTGCACTTTGTGAACAACTTCGTTGCGATAACAGTTCTGTTCGCCTATGGTGGCGGCGCAGAAGAAGAGGTGTTCACTTTCGTTCCATGGAGCGAAGTTGCAAAAACCTTGATTGTTGCGCTCGTTGTTGGCGCCATTGCAACATATATTGTTTATCTCATCTTGAAAACGCTGAAAAACGAAAGGCGCAAATTCGAAGCAAAGAACATGAGCAAAGAGGAAAGGGCTGAGGTTGTAAAGCAAGACGAAGAGTTGTTCCAAAGCGATGAAACGCCTGCAAGTGAGGCGCAAAAAGACGAAGAAAAGCGAGAAACCATCATGCCGCAAAAGAAGAAAATCAATCTTGAAGGCGCGCTCAATATCACTCTTTGGATTCTTGGTGGAGCATATTTGGTTATCGAGTGGATAACAACTCTTATCTCCGGCTTTGGAGTTGGAAACTGAGATGATTTTCACCTCATAAAATGAAATGAGGTGAAAAATATGAACTATGTTGAACTTGAAGAATTTCTAGCAAAAAAAATCAATCATGCAAGAATAGATGTTATTGGAACATCTGTTTTGAAAAGATATCTCTATGCCGTGACATTCGACTTTCTCAGCTCGCAAACTGTTATAATTCAAGGGGCAATTCACGCAAGAGAACACATCACAACCGACCTTATTTGCGAGCTCATTAAAAATGCTAGCGAGAACTATCAAAAGTATAAGCTGATGGGCATGCCGAACATTGTGTTCGTGCCCATGGTCAATCCCGACGGCGTTGAACTTTGCTGCCATGGGCTTGCGTCGGTCAGGAGCCTGACAAGAAGGCGCGTTTTGAAGTCAATCAACGGCTCAACCGACTTTTCGCAGTTCAAGGCAAACGCAAATGGGGTGGACCTCAACAACAACTTCGACGCAAAGTGGGGAAGCGGAAAGGAAAGCTGTTTCGTTGCCTCGCCGCATGGGTTCGTTGGAGAGGCACCAATGAGTGAGCCTGAGGTGCAGTCGCTCGCGCTCTTCACAATGAAAATTAAGCCTTTTTTCACAATAAGTTATCACGCGAAGGGGCAGGAAATCTACTATGAGTTTTTCAATAAACTCGAAAATCGCAAGCGAGATAAACGCATTGCAAAGCTCATAAGCAAGGCGACCTACTATAAGATTGTCAGCACTGAAAATTCGAGTTCGGGGGGCTATAAAGACTGGTGCGTTTTGCGCTTTGGCATCCCCGCCGTCACAATCGAAGTTGGCAAAGACTCGCTCTTGCATCCCATATCTCGCGCCGCGCTTGGGCAGATATATAGGAGAAACAAAAACATATTAAAGGCGCTGCCAAAAATTTTGATGGAGTTTGAAAATGACAGAAAACGAAAAAATGATGCAGCTCGCACTAAGCGAGGCAAAGAAAGCGTATAAAAAGGACGAGGTGCCGGTGGGGGCAGTTCTTGTGAAAGACGGCGTTGTTATCGCAAAGGCGTTCAACAGGCGCGAAGCAAGCAAAGACGCCACCGCTCACGCTGAACTTCTTTGCATCAAAAAAGCGTGCAAAAAACTTGGTGATTTTCGCCTGAACGATGTTGACATGTTTGTGACGCTCGAACCGTGCGTCATGTGTCTTGGTGCGATTTTGAACGCAAGAATCCGCACACTCTATATCGGCGCCGACTCAAACAAGCCGGACGCAATCAAGTGCGAAGAACTTATTGAAAGGGCAGAACTCAACCACAAGTGCAAGGTTGTTAGAAACATTTTGAGAAGCGAGTGTTCCGCGCTCATTAGCCAATATTTTTTAGATAAGCGAAAGGGTTAAAAAAATTTGACAAAGCCATAATTATATTTATAATTTTGAGTATGGAAAATGTGTCAAATGTAACTCTAACAGAGGAAAAAACCGAAAAGGATTTCAACGAGGCGTTCGACCTCAAAATTCAAAAAACAGTGAAGCCAAAGACTCAAACAATGCACGACTTCGACGTTAAGAGCGTGTCGTGTTTTGTTCTCTTGACCGACAGCAAGGCCATGAACTACAAAGAGGGAAGCTATAATATCGACCTGCTCGGCTGCCCAATGTTTGAATATGTTGTGAGGGCTTGCCCAACTCCTCCTGCGTGCCTCAAATATGAAGAGGGGCAGAACATCATCAGCATGATAAGGCCATATATCAAGAACACCGAATATTCGCTGGTGCTCTATTCTGACACGCCGCTCATCACCAAGTCGAACATCATGAACATCTTGGAGTTCACAAAAAACAAGGGTCTCAACGTTTGCAAACTCACGCGCGGCTGGGTGTTTAACAATGAGTATATCAAGCATGTTGACGAAATCTACGCTCCTTCAACCTACTATTTCGAGGAAGAAGATTTCATGGTTGCAAGCACATATAAACAACTCTATATTGTTGCAGGCACACTCAAAAATCGCATTATTTCTTATCATATGCGCGGGGGAGTGTATTTCAAGGACCCTGACTCAACCTATATTGAATCGAACGTTTCAATCGGTGCAAACACGGTTATTGAGCCTTTCGTTTGCCTCAAAAAGAACACAATCATTGAAGAAAATGCCTTTATTGGCGCAAGGTCAACGCTTGTTAATGCGCGCATTTTTAGTGGCGCAAGTGTCGACGGAGCCTATATCGACGGCGGGATTATCATGAACAACGCCAAAGTGAAAAATGGCGCAAAAATATATTCGCAAACCGCCATCAAAGAGGGGGCAGAGATTGCGGAAGAGTGCATAATAAATAACGCCGTTATCGGCGAACATTCGATGGTGAACAAGAACACGTCAATCAACTATCTCAACTGCGACAAGAATGTGACAATCGGCTCGTCTTGCAATATTTGCGGCGAGGTGGATAGGGCGGTTTCAATCGCCGAAGGGGCAACTATTGGCGACTTCGTTACTCTCTTGCCAAACACAAAAGTTGGCGTTAATGAAAGGGTGTATTTGCAAGGAGAGAGAAAGTGAAACTAGTTGTTGGACTTGGAAATATTGGCAAAGAGTTCGAAAAAACTAACCACAACATGGGGTTTATGGTTATTGACGAGGTGGCAAAAAAACTTGGCGCATCTTTCAAAACCAAAGCCTGTGCAAGTGTTATTGCAGAGCTCAACCACGGCGGCGAAAAAGTGATTTTGGCAAAGCCAACAACCTATATGAATGCCAGCGGTGAGGCTGTGAAATCGCTTGCAAAAAAATATAATATCAACATTTCGAGCGATATGCTCATAATTAGTGATGATATAGACCTGCCTGCGTCCAAGGTGAGGGTTCGCCCTTCTGGGAGCGCGGGGACTCATAATGGGCTGAGAAATATTGTTTTGGAGCTCGGCTCAACAAGTTTTCCAAGGCTGAGAATCGGCGTTGGCAAGCCAGACAAAGATGTTGACCTTACCGACTTTGTGGTTTCAAAAGCAAAACTTGATGACAATTTGAAAAATGGAATAAGTAGGGGCGTTGAGGCGTGCATGATGTTTGTTGATGGCTATTCGCTAGACCAAATCATGCAAAAAGTGAACTAGATGAAAAATTTTTTTGATTTGCAAAACATAAGTCCGTCGGTGGCGGATTTTTTCAAAAAACTAAGCCAAGAAAAGCATGGCTCGGTTTTTGGAGCCGTGACACCATTGAAAATCGCGCTTTCTTCGTGCCTTAATAAGAAAATTCTATATTTAACTTCGGATTTTGTTTCGGCTGGAAAATGCTTTGAAATGTTTTCAAACCTGTTTTTTGAGAGGGCGGGAATGCTCAGACCATCTCCCGACAACCTCATTTTTTCGCGTGCAAAAAACACGGAAGTCGTGTCGCTCAATTCGCAAACACTTGCAAAACTCGCCCTTGGGCAAATAGATGTTCTGGTTGCGCCAATCGAGGCGGTTGCAACCTACTATCCGTCAAAGAGCGATATTAGAAAAAACATCATCAAAATTGACAAAAAACTCGTTATTGAACCAAGCGAACTGGCAAAAAAGCTGGTTTTGGCTGGGTATAGGCGTGAGGACCTCGTCAGCGAGGCAGGGCAGTTTTCGCTTCGCGGCGACATTCTCGACATCTTCCCACTCGGCGCGCAAATCGCGTATAGAGTGGACTTCTTCGACAGGGAAATTGAAAACATTTGCGAACTCGATGGCGAGAGCATGAAAAAGGGAAAGGCAGTTAATCAGGTGCTAATTTTCCCTTGCAAAAACGTGTTTTTGAGCGAGAAAGACAAAGAGGAAATCTTGAAATATCTTTCCTCGCAAACAAATAGAAAATTCGATTCTTCGCGCTCGGCTGAGGACTTTAATAAGATGCTTAGTGAACTGACTTTCAGGGTGCAAAATGAAACTGGGCACTATTCGCTCGACTTTTTGATGCCGCTCAACAAGAATAAAGTCAGCATCTTCGACTATGAGGACTTTGCCGTTGTTATCGACGAAACCAAGATGGTCTATGACAGGGCAGTCGAAAACGAAAAGGACTTGAAAGTGAGAATAAAGGAGCTTGATTCGTCGGGAATCTTACTTTCAAAGAGCGGAAACTTCTTTCCTTTTGAAGAGATAAAAGAAAAGATACTTGGTTTAGCGGCAATTGCTTTTCAAAAGATAACGAACACAAATAGATTTTTTGAGCCAAAGGTTGTTTTGGAACTCAAATCTAACCCAATTTCGCGCTATACGCACAGCATCAAGGACTTTGCGAAAGACCTCAAAACCTACGACTTCAACGGCTATCGCAATATTCTGCTCGCGGGGGATGGCGACAGGGCGGACACAATCAAAAAGCAACTTTTAGACTACGACATTGACTATCCAAAGGCGAGCGGTAATCTCAGCGTGCTTGACGACTCTATTTTGCCGATAGAGTTTGCGTCGGGCTTTGTTTTGGTGAAAGAGAAAATCGCCGTGTTTGGTACCTATGATTTTCTGCCAAGAAAATCCGTTCAAAGCAAGCTCAAAGTGTCGAGGCAGAATGTCTTTTCGGTTCCAAAAGTTGGTGACTATGTTGTTCACTCCTTCCACGGAATAGGTGTTTGCGAGGGCGTGCAAAAGCTCTCTGGCAACTTTGGAATGAAGGACTATGTTGTTGTCCGCTATCGCGACGACGACAGGCTCTATGTTCCAATTGACCAGATGGATATGCTCGACCGCTTTTCGGGCGCCGAGGCTCCAAAGCGCCTGTCAAAAATCGGTGGCGAAGAGTTTGCAAAGGTCAAGGAGAAGGTCAAAACATCGGTCAAGAAGTTGGCGTTTGACCTCTTGAAACTCTATGCGGAGCGCGAGCGCAGGAAGGGCTTTGCATATAGCAAAGACAACAATATGCAAATAGATTTCGAGAACTCCTTTGCCTACACGGAGACTGAGGACCAACTCATCAGCATCCAAGAAATCAAAAAAGACATGGAAGAGGGAAAGGTGATGGACAGGCTCCTCTGCGGCGATGTTGGGTTCGGCAAAACAGAGGTTGCCCTGAGAGCTAGTTTCAAAGCAATTCTCGACTCAAAACAGGTTGCTTTCTTGGCACCAACAACCATACTTTCCGAGCAGCACTATAACACGGCGAAGAATCGTATGCAGGATTTTGGGGTCAACATAGCGGTGCTCAATCGTTTCAAAACGCCAAAAGAAGTGAAGCAAATCCTTTCAGATTTGGAAAATGGAAAGATAGATTTGATATGCGGCACGCATAGGCTTTTGTCGGGCGATGTGAAGTTCAAGGACCTCGGCCTCATCGTGCTTGACGAGGAGCAGAAGTTCGGCGTTGAACACAAGGAGAAGATGAAACTTGTCTATCCAAATGTTGATGTTTTGACCCTGAGCGCAACGCCGATTCCAAGAACGCTGCATATGTCGCTTTCGGGCATACGCGATGTTTCAGTCATTTCAACTCCGCCAAGTGAGAGGCTGCCAATTGCAACCTATGTCACTGAGTTGAGCGACGAACTCATTCGCGACGCGGTGCGAAAAGAGATTGCGCGCGGCGGGCAGGTGTTCATCCTTTATAACAGGGTTGAAAAAATCTACTCCTTCTGCGACAAGGTGAAAAATATTGTTCCCGAGGCCAAAATTTTGGTTGGGCATGGGCAGATGCAAGGCAAGGAACTTGAAGACGTTATTTATCGATTCTATCACGGCGAGGCAGACGTTTTAATTTGCACAACCATCATTGAAAATGGTATCGACATTGAGAACGCAAACACGCTCATTGTTTGCGATAGCGACAGGTTTGGGCTTTCGCAACTCTATCAACTTCGCGGGCGCGTTGGCAGAGGCAACAAGATGGCGTTCGCTTATTTGACCTACGACGGCGGGAAGGTGCTCTCCGACGAGGCGATGAAACGTCTTGACGCAATCTCGGAGTTCACGGAGTTTGGTAGCGGATTCAAACTTGCCATGCGTGACCTTGAAATTCGCGGCAGTGGAAGTGTTTTGGGTGCTGAACAACATGGGCATTTGGAAAAGGTCGGCTACGAGCTCTATTCAAAACTGCTCAGCGAGGCTGTGGAAGAGCTCAGGGGGCATAAGGCGGAGGAGGAAAGCGACGTTGTTTTGCGCGTTGCAATCGACGCGTTCATCCCCGACGACTATATCACCAAGAGCGAAGATAGGATGGTTGCCTACAAAACCATTGCTGGCATCAAGAGTATTGACGACAAGAACAGGACTATTAACGAGCTCAAAAACGCGTTTGGACCTTTGCCAAAGCCAACAGAGAATCTTGTTGAGATTGCGTTTATCAAATCGCTTGCAAAGAAAATCAAAGCCAAGGAAATTGTTTCAACAATTGATAGGCTTGAAATTATATTTAACAAAAAAGAAGACATCATTGGTAATGAGAAGATTGGCGACCTTATTTTCAAGTTTCGCGCAAAATGCACGCTCGACTTCACCAAAGAGCCTAAAATTTGCTTCAAAAATAGCATGAATGCGGTAGGGAACCTCGCTTTACTCAAAGAATTTTTGCTCGACGTGTAATAATTTGCAAAAATGATTGCAATTTCGAGAGGGTTGTTTTATACTATAAGGGTTAATATGCGTTTCTTTGGAGGAAAAATGAAAAACATTAAACTAAAATTTTTGTCTATAATTCTTTGCGTTTGCATGTGCCTGACATTTTTGTCGGGTTGCTCGCTTTTTGTGAAAAGAGAAACAGCAAACGCTGATGAAATTGTGATGGTTGTTGGGGAAAGGGAAATAACCAGGCAAGAACTTGTTGATGCGTATAGCAGCTTCTACCAACAAAACTACTATTATTTCATGTATTATGATGAAGACTACATCATGGACACTTTCTATGATTCAATCGCCGCAAAATATATGATTTTGTCTGAGGCTGAAAAACTCTTGAAAGATGGCGTTATTTCGCTCAGCCAAGAAGACTACGACGATATTTGGAAAGATATTTTCGACGGCATAAATTCTCAAATCGACACAAAGGAAAAGGCAATGCTCCTTCAACTTTTGGGCGGTGACGAAGAGAAACTCCCAAAGAGACTTCAAGACCCTGAGGAAAAAGACGACGAAGAGAAAGCATATAAGTATGAAGCGTATGAGGCTGAGAGAGTTGAGGCCTACAAGAAGGAAACCGCCGGAACGGCTCCAAAGATCGACGACCAAATAAAAGAGTTCAAGCAAAAGGGTCTCTTCACCTACTATGATAAGAACGAGGAAGTTGAAGACGAGAAGGATAGAACTCCGCTCTATATAACCGATTCTGCCGAGAAAGAAAAGAGAAATGACGCTTTCAACAAGTATTTGGCAGACCTCAAAAACAACGCAAAGGCAAACAAGGAAGACACGGACATTGACGCTGTTTTCAAAAAGGAAATCGAAAGGCTCTATAAGAGCTACTACGAGAGCGCTTTGTATGACGAATATAAAGAGTATATCGATTCAACAGTTATTGGAACAGCCAACGGCGAGTTTGATAACAAGCTCAGCGACGCTGAAATTGTGAAGAAATATAGAGAACTTTTCAACATTTCAAAAGAGGGTAACTCAATTGAAACAAACTATGTTAGCGTTGTGACCTCTTCTTCAAACTCATCGCTGATTTTGTATCACTATAATGGCGAGTTTGTGTATTTCACCGTTCAACATATTCTTGTTCCATTCTCCGACGAAGTTCTTGACGTTTTGAAAAACGAGAAGGGCTATTCAACTTCGCAAGACAATTATTTTAGAGAAGTCTATGAAGAGATTCGCGAAATCTATTATAAAAAAGGCATAACCGAAGTTGAAGGGGAAGAACAAAATGTTCTCTACACAACTGAAAGAAACGACAAGGGCCTGCTTGTTAAAGACAACGGCGTGAACAGGAAAGTGACAATAAAAGAGATTGAAGAAAAATATGCTAAAGAACTTCAAAAAAGGCTTGCAGCTCTTGAAAGTCCAACCGAGGAAGAAAAAACAAGAGTGAAAACTTTGCTTTTCCAAGAGTTTGCATGGAAATATTCATCCGACTATAATTCGCTTTCAAACGAGCTTTCAGGCGTGCTTGGATTCACGATTTCATCTGAGAAAGACAAGAACGGCAGCTGGGTTAAGGACTTTGCAAACGGGGCAAGAAAACTCTATGAGGCATATAAAGCCAATGGAGAAACAAACGAGAGTGATGACATCGGCGGCAGAATTGAACGTGTTGTTTCAGACTATGGCGTTCACCTCATGATGCTCACCGGCGTTTATACAGCAGGGGACGTTATTGACCTTAGCGCGCTTTCAAGTTCAAGTGAAGATGGCAAGGTTAGTGAAATTGTTGAGATTTTGAAATCAACCTACATTTCAAACCTCACAACTGAAACCTACTATGACTATGTTTATGACATGATTAAAGATTCCTATGTTGGCTCAAACGGAACCTACTTCACGGATTATAGAAATCAACTCATGAAAAGCTACAAAGACAACAACAAGATTGAGTATAAAAACAAGCTCAGCTTCAAAACCCTCAATGACCTTGTTTCGTAAATATTTTGTTTGACTTGTTGATAGAAGTAGCAAATAGTATTAGATTTTTGAGAAAAATACAAATATAAAAATTCCCGCTTTCGCTTATTGCTGTGCGGGAATTTTTTATTTGCGTTTTGGCCAAAAAGATAGTGCTAGTTGCGGTGAGGACGGCGCGCTTTGCTTGCGAAGCACAACTAAGAGTTTGTGCTGCCTAGGCCGCCATTGCGGGTGCCGGAAGCGTTATCGGTTTTTGTGATGCCATATTGGAAGAAAACGCCTTGCAAAAAGCCTTTTCCGGCGGGCAGGGTGAGAACTGCTTTTGGGTCGCGGCTATCGTGAATAACGCGGAAAATCATGTGCCCCTCGTTGTCGGAGTTGTGGTAGTCGCTATCGATGAGCGAAATGCAAGTGTTAAGTTGAAGTCGGCTTCGGCTTCCAAGCCCGCTCTTGCTCAACACAAACAGCGCGTAATCCTTTTTGCAGGTGAACCCAATCCCGCTTGGAATGGTGATCTCTTCGCCCGCTTTGAGAGTTATATCAAAAGGAAGAAAGATGTCATAGCCAGCGGAGCCGGTTGTTGCCCTTGTTGGCATTTTGATGCCGTCATACATCTTTTTCATGCTTTGATAATCGAGTTTTTTGCCGAAAATTTCATTATAATCCTTCTCAAATTGCGAAAAACTTACTTTATAAAAATCTCCAACTTTTTTCATTTGTTTCTTCTCCTATTGGTTATTATATAGGTTTTATTGCTTTTTTCAAAACAAAATTCAAAAATTTTCAATATTGACGAGCGCACAAACTTGTGATAAAATATGCTTGATGCTAAGGATGAATTTCGAAAGAGACAAGAAGGGGAGATATCTCATCAACAAAGCAAAAATTGATGAGAGTTATCTTGCGTTGCCAAATGTTTCGGGAACGCTCAACCATTCGTCATATGCAATCAACTTCTGGCTGGTTGACGAAAATGGCGTCCGCACGCTCGTGAAGGGTTTTGAGGACCATGACTACCTCAGCAGCATTTGTGGGGAGCTCTTGTTCTCAAAGTTTGCTGAGAAAAATAGCATTCCTTGCGCAAAAACAGATGTTGGATTTCTTGAGAGCAAGAACGCTGGGGTTGTGCTTTCAAGAGACGTTGTTCCAAATCGCGCCGAAAACGATTGCTATGAGCTCTATGATTTTGCAAAGCAGCTTGGCTATGACATGATGCGCCCAAGCAACTTCAACAGCGTTGAAAATGACCTCAGGCTAATCGAAAGAGCAAAGAACGAACTTGATCTTGATGTTGACGAGAACTTACGCTTTGATTTTGAGCGCCTCGCAATGATAGGGTATCTTTGCGGAATTGAGGACTGCAACGAATCGAACATTCTCATCTCAGTTTCAAGTGAGGGTGGTGGGCGTGGGAAAATCAAGCTCTGCCCAATGATAGATAATGAATCCGCCTTCTGCTTTTCAAGTGAATATATAAGCGAGGCTATCAACAGGGGACTTCATCTTTTGCCAAAGGAAAACACTTTCTTGAAAGATTTTTATAGCTATGTTCGTGATGACAACTTGATCGAGTGTCTGCCTGCTCTTGCAATAAAGAGTTCGCTTGAATCCTATTCGGTTGAAGACAGCCTTGAAAAAATGGTCGATAATGGAATCAACTATAAAGAGATTATGGTTCACGAAAGGTTCTTGCATGAGCTTGCAGAAATGGTGAAAGCCAATGAGAAACTCTATAAATTTTTTCTGGGGCTAGACAGCGACTTTTCAAAAATGGCAGGCGAGATTGAAAGTGAAAGTGGTTCAAAATCCCAGAGCTCTTTGTGGATTTTGCAAAAATAATATTTTCTTCTCGCAAAAAGTGCCTTGAAAAAGAAATTGCAAAACTTGAAAACGAAGAGAATGTTGAAAAAAAGTCATAAAAATAAAATATTGAGCATAAAAAATATGCAAAACGAGTGAAAAAAATTGAAAAAACAATATCAAAGTGGGGAAAAGATATGAAGATTGTTTTGTGTTACAAAGAGTTTGAACTCGGTGAACTAACGCAAGAAAATGATGAATATGTGTTCGTTCCAATCAGCGGCTGCGAGCTCGCAAAACAAAAATATATAATTCCACGCGCAAGCCAATTGCTCAGCGGTGGAACAAAGAGAAGCAAACAACTTTTTTCGGAGTTTGCATATTTTTTCAAACTTCTGCAAAATAGTTATATCAAAAGCGAAGCAAATGTTATGGACGACGACGCGCCAATGGAGAAACTTTTCAAGATTGCAAGATTAAATCTTGACCAGGCATCTTTTTATATAAAGCGCCGCAAATAGCTCAATTTGATAGACATACGCCATTTTTTGAGTTAAAATGAGTGTATGAGTTTCAAGAAAATGTTGTTTTTTTAGTGATTGAAGATGTGTTTTTGCGAAAAATTGCAAAAATTCATCTTCTTTTTGTTTGAAAAACGGCAAAAAACCGCAAAACTATATATGCTGTGCGGAAATTCACTTCAAGGAGCTATTTTGATGGACTTTAAGGAAAAAATTATTGAAACAATCAGTTCAACAAGGCAAAAACTATTAAGCTTTGACGAAATTGCAAAGGCGCTTGGACTCTACACCGGTTTCGACAGGCAGGTTCTTGCAACAACTCTCAACGACTTGGTTCGCGAAGAAAAACTTGTTTTTTCAAAGCGCAACAAATATATGCTCGCCGAAAACTCAGGCGCGCTCAAATGCACAATGATAATGAACCCCAACGGCTATGGCTTTGCGAGGCCTGTTGGTGAAGGGGGCGACATCTTCATTGCCATGCGTGACCTCAATGGTGCAACGCAGGGCGACACGGTTTTGGTGAAGCTTCATGGCAGGCAAAAAAATGCGCGAATGAAAGGAAAATCATTCTCTCACGGCAAGTTGCAAGGCGAGGTTATCAAGATTGTTGACAGGGGCTACAAAACGCTTGTGGGTGTTTATAACGTGACGAGCGGCGGTGGACTTTTCACCCCTGACGACCAGCGATTTTCTGACACCGTTTTCATCCCGCTGAACAAAAATATGGGCGCAATGGGCAACACGAAAGTTGTTATAAAGCTCACGGAGTATCCATCTCGAACTCGCATGGCGCAGGGTGAGGTTATTGAGATTTTGGGAGACCCAAACAATTTCAAAGTTTCAACGCTTTCGGTCATACGCTCCTTCGGGCTCATTGAAGAGTTTCCCAAAGAGGTTCTTGACGAAGCGAATAAGGTCAATGTTCCTATCAGCGAAGAGCAGATAAAGGGCCGAACAGATTTTAGAAAGGACCTGACCATCACAATCGACGGCGAGGACGCGCGCGACTTTGACGACGCTATCAGCCTTCTAATGAACAAAGAAAACTATATTCTCTCAGTTCACATCGCCGATGTTGGCAACTATGTGAAAGAGGGTTCCAAGCTCGACGAAGAGGCTTTCAGACGCGGCA
>CANQQH010000019.1 GCA_947625955.1 uncultured Clostridia bacterium
TATAAACATCTTGGAAGAAATATTTTGTAGTTTACTGGTTTTGGCATGGTTTTTCAATGCCATTCCAGTCAAAATTGCGTTTTTTTGAGGAATTGAATTATGAAAACAAGTGATTTTTATTATCATCTGCCAGAAGAACTGATTGCCCAAACACCTGTTTATCCTCGTGATAGTTCGCGGCTTTTGGTCTATGATAAGAAGCATGATAAGATTGAGCATAAGATTTTTAGAGACATCATTGACTATTTGTCTAGCGATGATGTTTTGGTTATCAATAACACGCGTGTTATTCCTGCCAGAATAAGAGGCATAAAGAGAAACACAGGAGCAAAGATAGAGTTTTTGCTGCTAAAACGCGAGGGACTTGACACATATGAGGCGCTCGCAAAACCCGGCAAAAAAGTTCCTGTTGGAACAGTGGTTGACTTTTCCGACAATCTCTCACTCGAAGTTATTGAAGAACTGCCAGAGATTGGCGGCAAGAAAATTAGGTTCATCGTGAAGAGTGGACTTTTGGAAGTTGAGCTTGAAAAACTTGGCGAGATGCCGCTGCCGCCATATATAAAGAAGAAACTTGACGACAAAGAGAGATATCAAACAGTCTACAACAAGATACCAGGGTCGAGCGCAGCGCCAACTGCCGGGCTTCACTTCACAACCGAGCTGCTTGAAAAAATCAAAGCAAAGGGCGTGAAGGTGGAAGAGGTTTTGCTTGATGTTGGGCTTGGCACATTCCGTCCTGTTTCATCAAACAAAATTGAAGAGCATCAAATGCACAGCGAAAGAATTGTTGTTAGAAGCGATGTTGCAAAGAGGCTCAATGAATATAAGAAAGAGGGCAAACGAATAATTGCTGTTGGAACAACATCTGTTCGAACACTTGAAAGTGCCGCTGATGAAAATGGAACTATTCAGCCGGTGGAAAAGGAAACGAACATCTTTATCTACCCAGGCTATAAATTCAAGTTCGTTGATGCAATAATCACAAACTTCCACCTGCCAGAAAGCACACTCATAATGTTGATTTCGGCATTCTTAACAAGAGAGAAAACTCTTGAAATTTATAACAAAGCCATTGAAGAAAAATATCGCTTTTTCAGTTTTGGTGATGCAATGTTTATTTTCTAAAAAAACGCAAATTTATCACAAATTTTTGTTAAAAATGGCAAAATATCATCAAATTTGCCAAAAAAATACATTTTTTAGGACGATTATGGAAGAAGAACTTTTCAGCTTCAAAGTGAAAGAAGCATCAAAAAAATGTCACGCGAGAATAGGGGAACTCAAAACGCCGCATGGTGTTATTGAAACGCCTGTTTTCATGCCCGTTGGAACAAGGTCGACTGTGAAGGCGGTTGAGCCAAGAGAACTCGACGAGATTGGTGCGCAGATAATTTTGAATAACACTTATCATCTATATTTGAGGCCTGGTGCCGACATCATTGAAAAGGCGGGCGGTGTGCATAAGTTCATGCACTACGACAAGCCCATCTTGACAGATAGCGGCGGCTTTCAAGTTTTTTCGCTTTCATCACTTAATAAGATAACGGATGATGGGGTTGAGTTCAAATCGCATCTTGATGGTTCCATTCATTTTTTAACTCCTGAAAAATCCATTGAAGTGCAAAACAAACTTGGGTCCGACATCATCATGGCATTCGACGAGTGCTCAGTTGCTGGCGCCAGCTATGAATATGCAAGAAAGGCACTTGAAAGAACTCAAAAGTGGCTTGAAAGATGCTATAATTATCACAAGAGAAAAGACCAACTACTTTTCCCAATTGTGCAAGGAAATATGTTCAAAGACCTCAGGCTCAAAGCGCTAGAGGGAATAAAGCCATACACAAAGGTTGGCTTCTCGATCGGCGGACTTTCAGTGGGTGAACCAAAGGAAAAGATGTATGAAATTCTTGACCTTTTGGCTGAACACTACGACAACACGAAGGTCAGATACTTGATGGGTGTTGGGAGCCCGGATTGTTTGGTTGAAGGGGTCATCAGGGGCATCGATATGTTCGACTGCGTGCTTCCAACTCGCATTGCGCGAAATGGCACGGCGTTCACATCAAAAGGAAAGATAGTTGTTAAGAACGGCAAATACAAAGAGGATTTCACTCCGCTCGACGACGAGTGCGACTGCTATTGTTGCAAAAATTTCACAAAGGCATATTTGAGGCACCTTTTCAATGTTGATGAAATTTTAGGCAGTCAGCTTCTCAGCATACACAATCTTCGCTATTTGATTCATCTCATGGAAGATATCAAGCAGGCAATAAGAGAGGATAGGCTTTTGGAATTTCGCGATGAGTTCTATAAAAAGACAGGCTATGACAAATAATTTGAAATAATTATAATTTGATTTTGTGAAAATCAGTTGCAAATTGAGTGTGAAGTGTGTTAGACTCAAAAATAATTAAAAGGAGAACATGAATGATTAATTTTTTATTGTCAGAAGGTAACACCGGATCGGGAGCAGGTTCTTGGTGGATTTATGTTGTTTTGATTGTGCTCGTTGTTGTTATGCTTGTTATTCCAACTTTCACAAACAGAAGAAGAATGAAAGACTATAATCAAATGGTTGATCGCCTCAGAGTTGGCGACGAAGTTAGAACTATCGGCGGTATTATTGGAAGAGTTGTTAAGATCAACAAAAAGGGCGAGATTGCAACTTTCGTGCTTGAAACTGGCGCAAAGGGCAGCAAAACAACAATGGAGTTCGATATGAACGCAATTGGAACAGTGCTCAAATCAACCTATGTTGAACCAGCAACTAATGAAAAAGACGCAAAAGATTCAAAAGAAGAAAAAGCTGAAAAAGTTGAAGAAAAGGCAGCAGAAGAGAAGGCTGAAACCGAAGTTGAAGCCGCTCCTGAGACTGAAGCCGAGGCTAAGGCTGAGGTTGTTGAAGCTGAGCCAAAAGCCGAAGAGACAACTGATTATGGCGATATTGAGAAGCAAATCAGCGGCAAAAAATCAAAGTCTAAAAAGAAATAGTGAAAAACAAAAATATCCGCGTTTTGGCGCGGATTTTTTTGTTGCCCTTCAATGGGAATTATTTTCTGTTAACGCCGATAATTCCGCCGATTGCTCCAACAACAGCATTGAAACCAAAGTCGGCAACAAGCCCAAGCCCTAGTGAAAATTCACCTGCAAGCATGGAGAAAATTGTGAAGGAAATAAGGGTGAAGACAAGTGCGAAGATAACCCCATTCAAAAGCCCTTTGTTTGCGCCTTTTGTGAGCACGATTGCACCAACAAAAACGCTGAGTGCTTTTATAACAAGATTAACTGGCATGATAACACTATCGGGGAGTGAAGCCCATTTTATGATGAATGCAAATATAATAATTGAAGCAAAAGTTATGATGAGCGAAACAAAGAGGCTTTTGAGATAGTTCAAAACTTTGATAGCACCCTCAGTTTTTTCTTTCTTTTCAGTTTTTGTTTTCATAATAAATCTCCTGGTTTGTATTAGTATATTTTGCTTGTTTGGGGCTTAGCACAGCAAAAAAGGGGAGTTTTTGTCGAAATTTGCTTGTAATTAATTAAACAAAATTTCAAAAAAGATTGACCCACAACTTGTTGCCGTTGTATAATAGGGCAAAATGATAAAAATGTAAGGACGAGATTTTAGATGAAACCCATAAAAAAGAAAACGGCTAATTGGTTTATTGCTTTCATTGTTATCTTTGCTATTATCGGTTCTTTGATAGCATTTGTCCCTATGCCACTTGGAAATGTGACCTACACTTCTTTGCTTGGCTCAATCAATGTTTCAAACGAACTTGGTGGTGGTGTTTATGCAGAGTATGACCTTGACGGTGACTACACAACTAACCAAATTAACAAAAGCATTGCAAAAATAAGAGAGGTTTTGGAGGAAAACGGAAAGTCGGGTTCCACAATTTTCTCTCTCAATAACAAAAAAGTTAGGGTTGAAATTGGTTACCCAAATTCGGCAGGCTCATTGCGAGACGCATATTCACTTTTGAACGCAATAGGTGTTGGCGTTTTTGAACTCAGAAGCTCATCGTCGGAAGAGGACACTTTTGTCAATGGCAAAGACCACATCAAAAGCGTTGACCTCAACAACTATAACGACACAATCTATGTTGTTTTGAACTTCAACAAGGCAGGCGAGAAGGCGTATGCTGATCTTTTGGAAGCAGCTTCAACAATATATGTTTGTATGGGCGGCGAGGTGATGACCAGTTTTGATAAGGGCAATGCAACTGCTTCTTCATCACTTCCACTTTCTTTCCCTGAGTATCAAAGTGCCAAGGATTTCATGATGCGCGTTAAACTCGGCTCGCTCGATGTTAAACTCAATCCCGACACCGTTGTTATCGACACCATGAGCAACACCCTCAACAAGGGTGCAATGAGCGCAGACCCTCAAAGCAAGAACTTTGATTTCTCAATTGCAGAGATAATGGCAATCGTTGCGGTTGTGTTCATGATCGTTTTGGGGCTTGCCTACATGGCTATTGAATATGGCGTTATGGGTGGATTCATGGCACTGGCACTCTTGTTTGACGCAATCATTGCAGTTGCTGTTCTCAGCGCATTCACAATGGTGGAAATAAGTTTCTCATCAATCATTGCGATAGGCTTTGGTTTTGCGCTTGTGATGGCAACAGCACTCATCTTCATGAACAGGTTCAAAGAAGAGTTCAACCAAGGAAAAACAATTAATGCTTCGCTTGAAAGTGGGTTCAAGCGTTCGCTTGGTGCCATACTTTCAACAGGCATTGCCCTTGCAGTCATTTTTGCAATCGTGGCTATTGTGGCAAGTGCCGAATTAAAAGTGTTTGGCTTAATCACTTGTGTATTCGCTATCTTGTCGCTATTTAGTTCGCTTATTATGTTGCCAGGCTTCATCAATATTTTTGAGGCCTATAACGATGGCGCTATAAAACCATATAGATTGAAGGAAAGGGAGGAACAGAACAATGACTAAGAAAAAATCTTTCCTTGGTTTATATCTTATTATTCCGCTAGTTCTAATTATTGTTGCTGTTGTTTTGTCGCTCACAATTGGAATGTCGCTCTCAACCGACATTGGCGGCGGCACTCAATTTGAAGTGAAAATCGAGAACACAGAAAAGGTTGCTTCTCAAAGCGAAGCAATCAAAGACGCGTTGAAAAAGCACGGATATAGCGTTGAAAAAATCTTTGTTGAAGACAAAGAGGTTGAAACCGCTATTGTTGTTCGTGTTGACAAGAAGGATATCAAGGAAGAGGTGAAGCAAACAATCGCCGACAAACTTGGTATCAGCGTTGACCAAATCTCGGATTTCCAAAACATCAATGGCCTGGTTACCAAAAAGGCAGTGCTTTGGTTTAGTGTGACAATTGTTGCGCTCCTTTGCTTGGTGTTCGTTGGCGGATGGCTGAGATATAAGGTTGTTGCGGGACTTTCGCTCGTGTTTGTTGCGCTCATCTCAATGCTCATGCCCGTTGCATTGTTTATCATAACAAGGATTCCTGTCTCGTTCATTTCAATTGTCATCGTCATGCTTGGAGTTGCGCTTTCACTATTCGCGTCAGCGCTCTGCCTCGAAAGAGTGAGGGAAAGCATAAAACTCAAACATAATGATGGCAAAACTGCTGGTGAACTCGTTGAAATGGGCATGAAGAGCACAATGAAACCACTTTTGTTCTTTGGCGTGCTCATCTTCGTGATGTCGCTCGTTATGATTTGCATCCCAGTTCGATTTGTAACAATGATTGCGTTGTCTATCATGCTTTGCCTTCTAACAAGCGCATACTCATATTTTGTTGGAATGAATCTACATGCAAGTCTTCTTGATATCAAAATCACAAGAGACCAAGCTCGACTTTCAAAGAATCCAAACTTCGTTTCAACTGAAAAGCAGAAAGAAGAGAAGGAAAGAGTCAAGGCCGAAAAACAAAAAGTGAAGGAAGACAGAGCAAAAGCAAAGGCAAGAAAAGAAAAGCTTCGCGCAAAGAAAGAAGCAGACAAAGATATCGGCCCTGTTGTTTAGTGAGCCGTTAAAAACTAAATAAAAAAAATTAAGCCCAATATGCAAGGAGCATGCACTCCTTCGCGTTTGGACTTTTTTTATTAGATTAAAGGAGGGAAACTATGAAACCAAGTGAACTTGATCCGCGAATAAAGGATTTGCTTTTCAGCCGTGGATATAAGACTGAAAAAGAAATAGAAACCTTCCTGAACCCTAATTTATCTTTGCTTCACGACCCATTTTTGCTTCGCGGAATGAAAGAGGCAAAGGAGAGAATTGAGCGCGCCATAAACCTCAAAGAAAAGATTGTTATCTATGGCGACTACGATTGCGACGGCATTTCCGCCTGCGTGATACTCTATAAATTTTTCAAGAAAAAAGGCATTGATTGTGATGTTTATATTCCTGACAGGTTCGACGACGGCTATGGGCTTTCCTTTGAGCTAATAGACGAGGTTGTTGAAAAGTCGAAGCCCAATCTTATCATAACTGTTGACCTTGGCGTCACGGCGGCAAAAGAGGTTGAAAAAGTCAAAAGCTATGGGGTTGACATCATTGTTACCGACCACCATGAGCCAGCCGAAATCATCCCTTCATGTATTGTTATCGACCCAAAGGTTGAAGGGCAGGATTATCCGTTCAACGGGCTTTGCGGAGCTGGTGTTGCCCTGAAAGTTGTTGAAGCTATTGACGGCAAGGATGAGGCTGAAAAGTATTTTGATGTCTGCGCCATCGCAACCATTGGCGACATCGTGCCGTTGACCGACGAAAACCGCCTTATTGCAAAGAAAGGAAAAGAGAAAATAAACAGTGGGAAAGGGCTGAAAAGCATCAGCTATATGCTCTCCATGCTCGGGCTCAAAAAGCTTTCAAGCTCTGACATAACTTTCAAAATTGTTCCAAGGCTGAATGCGAGCGGACGCATGAGCAAGGGTAAAAAGGTCTTCAATTTCCTGATTGAAGAAGATGAAGAGAATCTCAAAAAACTATTCGAAGACATGGCTGAGGACAACGAGGAAAGGCTAGATTCAATCAGTCTTGGCGTTGAACTGCTTGAAAAGCAAATTGAAAAGATAAACTTTCAAACAGACAACATTATCTTGCTGCGTGGTGAGTTTCATCAGGGAGTTTTGGGTATTCTTGCTTCGCGCGTGTGCCATGATTATAATCGCCCCGCAATAGTTTTCACAAAGACTGAAGACGGGAATTTGAAAGGGTCGGGCAGAAGCCTTGATGGAATAGACCTTCATCAAGCGCTTGAAAATTGCTCAGACTTGCTCGTGCGTTTTGGTGGGCATAAGATGGCGATTGGTGTTGAACTCAAAGAAGAAAACTTCGAGGCGTTCAGGAAAGAAATTTCAAAGCAGATAAAGAAGCAAGCAAACGATAAATGCTTCCTGCTTGGCGAGCAATACGACATTGAGGTGACTGAAGACGACATCTCCGAAAATTTCATCAATATGCTGAACTATCTTGAACCTTTCGGGTGCAAAAATGAAAAACCAATACTCATGCTTCAAACAGAAGATTTGAAAGTCAATCAAATGAAGGATGCAAGTTTTCGTCACTTCAAAGTGATAACCAAAACTGGCAAATCGATTGTTGCTTTCTCTGCCGACAAGCATGTTGAGGCGCTGAAATCCAAGTGCAAGAAACATCTTATTATTGAGCTTGAGAACAATGAGTTCAGGGGCAAAACCTATCCGCAAGCCATACTCAAGAATGTGTTTATCAAAGAAATAAGCTTGAAAGAAAACAAGGAAAACGAGGTTATAACTTCGCTGATCAACAGATTTTTGAGTGAAGGGGCTTTCAAAAATGTTGAATTTTTTGAGCCAAGCGAACTTGAAAATTTGCTTGCAAGGCTGGGCAACAATCTCTTTGGAACGCTGGTTGTTGTTGACGCCAAAAAAGACGCAGCAAGAATCAAAAATCTGCAAAATAAGCTCTCAAACTATGAAATTTCGCATACACTTTTGAAAAATAGGCAAAATACTATCTTGATTTCATCAAAAGGTGTGTTGACCAAAGAAGAAGTTTTGGGCTATAATAACATTGTATTTTTGAGGCAATTATTCTCGCATGAAAAAGAAATCTTTTCAAAGGTTGCGAAAGTCTATGTGATGAAGTGTCCGGCTCGCGCCGACTTCAAACTCGACAAATCCAGAGAAACGCAAATCTATGTTTATAGCCTTTTGAAAAAGTATGCAATGAACATAAAGGCAAACAATGTTTTTGAATGGCTTGAAAAAATGAAAGCCGCAGAGGGTGGGATGGATAAGATTCAAACCATGTTTTCAACTCTCGCCTTTATTGAACTTGGTTTCGTTCGAATGACCTTTGATAATTTCATGGTTGAAATGGTTGAGAATCCACCAAAGCGTGAGTTGTCGTCGTCGAAGATTATGAATAAACTTACATGAGAGAGATGAATGGAAGAATTTTTAGAATTAGTTAGTGAAAAATATAATAATAGTGACCTCATTTTGCGTGCCTATGAATATGCAAAGGAGATGCACAAGAATCAATATCGTCTCAGTGGTGAACCATATATTGTTCATCCTGTTGCCGTTGCAAAGTATTTGATGGACCTCGGGCTCGACGAAGAGACCATCGCCGCCGCCTTGCTACATGATGTTGTTGAAGACACTTCAACAAGCTACAAAAAGCTCAAAGAGATGTTTGGCGAGAATGTCGAGAAGCTTGTGAAGGCTGTTTCGAAGATCAACAACATTAGGTATAGCGACGCCTCCATGCACGAGATGGACAGCCTCAAAAGGCTCTTTATTGCAATGGGAAAAGATATAAGAGTTGTGCTCATCAAACTTGCCGACAGGTATCATAATGTTCAAACTGTCTCGGCGCTGCCATATGAAAGGCGAATAAAATTCTGCACAGAGACCATGAACTTGTTTGTGCCGCTTGCGGAGAGGCTCGGTCTTAATAATATGAAGGGTGAGCTTGAAGACATGTGTTTCAAGGTCTTGAAGCCCGAAGAATACGACAAACTCAAAGACGAACTCGTGAGAAAATATGAAAAAACCACTCTGCGCATGTCGAACATCGAAGAAAAACTCAAAACTGTGCTTAGTAACCTTGGGCTTGAAGGTGATGTTTATAGCAGACTCAAACACTTTTATAGTCTATACAAGAAGATTCGCGATAAAGGTACTGCCAAAATCTATGATATCATTGCGTATCGCATCATCATCGACAAAACCGAAGATTGCTATCGCGTGCTTGGCGAAATACACAAGATGTTCAGGCCTGTTCCTGGGCGAATAAAAGATTACATTGCTTCGCCAAAAGCGAACGGATATCAAAGTTTGCATACGACCGTCATAACAAAAGACGGCACGCCTTTCGAGGTTCAAATCCGCACTCACGATATGCACAAATATTGCGAGTATGGTATTGCTGCGCACTGGCGCTACAAGACGGGTGACCAGCGAACCGACGAATATGAGACCAAACTCAACTGGCTCAAATCCATTATCGAAAATGAGAAGCAAATCAAGGATAGTGAGAACTTTGTGAAAGCGCTTCAAATGGATTTCTCAACTTCGGAAATTTGGGTGTTCACTCCAAAATATAAGCCAATCTCGCTTCCTGAAAATTCAACTCCAATCGACTTTGCCTATGCCATCCATACCGACCTTGGCAACACCTGTGTTGGCGCGAAGATAAATGGCAGGCGCGTTCCACTTTCGGCAACGCTTGAAACTGGTGACGTTGTTGAAATCCTTGTCAACAAAGATAGTCGCGGGCCGCAAAGAGAGTGGCTGAAAATTGCTGTCAGCACGAACGCAAGGTCGCATATAAGAGCGTTCTTCCGCAAGTCAACAATGCCTGAAAACATCAAAAAAGGGCGCGAAATGCTTGAAGAGAAGGCAAGGGAGATGAATGTTCCATTCAACCTATGCTTGCTTCCAAAAACTATTAGTGAGGTTATGCACAGATATCTTGTCTATTCGCTTGAAGACATGTTTGCGTGCATTGCAACTGGGGGTATTCGTGAGGCAGACATCATCAATATTGCGATGAAAAACAACGGCGAAGAGCCCGAGACGAAAAAAGAGGACATTCCACTTTTCATTGAGGGTAGCGAAATTGAAGGCGTGAAGTTCGCTCATTGCTGCATGCCAATTCCGGGCGACGACATCTATGCTATTGTTTCAAACAGCGCAATAACCGTGCACTGCTCGTCCTGCCCGAACCTCAAAAATATCGATAAGGAAAGGCTCCTGTCCGCCCAATGGAAGGACAATATCAACATGGAGTTCACGCTGTCGCTCAAAATTGGTGGAAAAGACCAAGAGAAGATTGTCAGCAACGTTATCAATGTTTTCTATGAGAACAATATCAGGATTGTGAATCTCAACGCGAAAATTGCGGGCGAGGGTAGATTTGAGATTCTTGTTGAGCTCAAAATTCATAATATTGACGAGTTTGAAGACATAAAAAGCAAGATTGAAAACATTCCAAATGTGATGTATGTTAACAGAAACAACCTCGCATAGCAAAAAAATTTTGAAAAATTCTTTACAAAACAAAATCATTGTGGTATATTACCAAATGTACCTTAAAAAGAGGGGTTGGTGTGCGTTTTTCCAGCCAACTGGACTCTTTCAAAGGCGAATTTTAGTAGGAGGAAAAACGATGGATAAAGTTAAGAAACAAGAGATCATCAACGCTTATCAAAGAAAAGAAGCAGACACAGGCTCTCCTGAGGTTCAAATTGCTCTTTTGACTGAAAGAATCAATCATCTCACTGAGCACCTCAAAAACAATAAGCAAGATGACCATTCAAGACGTGGGCTTCTTCAACTCGTTGGTCGCAGACGCGCGCTTTTGGACTATCTCAAAAAGACTAACCTTGAAGGTTACAGAGAGCTCATCAATAAACTTGGCATAAGAAAGTAAAATTTATTAAAATGGGGGGTGGAATTTTTCTGCCCTCTTTAAAGGAGATTATTATGGAAGGCAAAATTTTTAGAACTGAGGTTGCTGGCAAAGACCTCACCGTTGAACTTGGAAAATATGCAGAGTTTGCTAATGGCTCTTGCATTGTGAGAAGTGGTGAAACTGTTGTGATGGTCAATGTTTGCATGAGCGAAAAACCTCGTGAGGGAATGGATTTCTTCCCACTTCAAGTTGATTTTGAAGAAAAAATGTATTCAGTTGGAAAGATCCCAGGCGGATTCAAAAAGCGTGAGGGCAGAGCCAGCGACAAGGCAATCTTGGTTTCTCGCCTTATCGACAGACCTATTCGTCCACTTTTCCCAAAGGGATTTTATAACGACGTGACTGTTATTGCAACTGCACTCTCTGTTGACCCAAACCGTCCACCTGAGGTTCTTGCAATGATTGGTTCATCTGTTGCTCTTTCAATTTCCGACATACCTTTTGCTGGTCCAACAGGCAGCGTTGTTGTTGGCTATGTTGACGGAAAGTATGTTATTAACCCTGATGAAGAAGAGTCTAGCAGAAGCAGACTTCACCTGACTCTTTCAGGAACAAAAGACGCAATCATGATGGTTGAAGCAGGCGCTTTGGAAATCAGCGAAAAAGAGATGCAAGACGCCATTATGTTCGGTCATGAAGAGATCAAGAAAATTGTTGCATTTATTGAAAAAATCCAAGCCGAAGTTGGAAAGCCAAAGAAAGAAATCGAGCTCTTCAAAGTTCATGAAGATGTTGAAGAGGCTGTTAGAGCCTATGCAAACAAGGCTCTTGGCGAGGCTCTTCAAATAACAACCGACAAAGCTTTGAGAACTGAAAGAACCGACGCTGTTGAAAAAGACACGAAAGAACATTTCGCAGAGCAATTTGCTGGAAGAGAACAAGAAATCAGCGATGTTTTGTATAGAATGAAGAAGGAAAAAGTCCGCGAGATGATCATCTCAAAGGGCATCCGTCCTGACGGCAGAAAAACAACAGAAGTGAGACCTATCTGGTGCGAAGTTGGTATTTTGCCTCGCGTTCATGGTTCAAGCGTCTTCACTCGTGGTCAAACACAGGTTCTCAACGCCTTGACCCTTGGAACGATTGGTGAAGTTCAAAAACTCGATGGGCTTGACAACACAGAATATAAGAGATATATGCATCAATATAATATGCCAGGCTATGCAACAGGCGAGGCAAGAGCGCTCAAATCTCCGGGCAGAAGAGAAATCGGTCATGGCGCTTTGGCTGAACGCGCTTTGGAACCTGTTATTCCAAGCGAAGAAGAGTTCCCATATGCACTAAGGCTTGTTAGTGAAGTGCTTTCGTCGAATGGTTCGTCGTCGATGGCGAGCGTTTGCGCATCAACACTTTCGCTTATGGATGCTGGTGTTCCAATCAAAGCTCCTGTTTCGGGTTGCGCAATGGGTCTCATAAAAGACGAAAAGACCGGAAAAGTTGTTGTTCTCACTGATATTCAAGGAACCGAGGACTTCTTCGGCGATATGGACTTCAAGGTTGCCGGAACTGAAAAGGGTATCACAGCAATTCAAATGGATATCAAAATCAAAGGTATTGACGAAAAGATTTTGTCAACAGCTTTGAAGCAAGCAAAAGAAGGCAGAGCACACATCCTGAGCAAGATGATGGAAGTCATCTCACAGCCAAGAGCAGAAATGAACAAGTATGCTCCAAAGATTATTTCATTCAACATCGACCCAGACAAGATTGGTGAGGTTATCGGCTCAGGCGGAAAAGTCATCAATAAGATTATTGAGGAAACTGGCGTTAAGATTGACATTGAAGATGACGGCAGAGTTATGATTGCAACAAGCGACGAAGCAATGGCAACCAGAGCAAAAGAGATAATCATGGGCATTGTTTTCGAACCAGAGATTGGTGAGAGATATACAGGAACTGTTGTGAGAATCATGCAGTTTGGTGCATTTGTTGAAATTTCATCAACCTGCGACGGCATGATACACATTTCAAAACTGTCAA
>CANQQH010000020.1 GCA_947625955.1 uncultured Clostridia bacterium
CTTTAATCATTTCATAACAGGCATGGCGCTTGGGTTTGATACCTATGTTGCTAAGATTGTTTTGGAGTTGAAAAAAACTAACAAGAATTTGAAACTTGAATGTGCTGTGCCTTTTGTGAATCAGGCGATGAAGTGGAGCCCATATCAAAAAGAAGAATATCTTGAAATTTTGAACAGCGCCGATATTGTCACTGAGGTTTCAAAAAACTACTTCACGGGCTGCTATCAAAAGCGCAACGCCTATATGGTTGAAAACTCGTCGCTCCTTGTGGCGCTTATCAAAAAAGAGGATGGTGGAAGCGTTTCAACAACCAACCTTGCCATCAAAAAGGGGATGGGAGTTGTTTTTATAGAATAAATCAAAAAAGGTCAAAAAACTATTGACAAGCTGAAAAAGGAAGTATATCATAATAATAGTTTGACTAACTTTGACCTTTGGAGGGCATATGGCAAATATAAGTGATATAATTGAGCAATTTATATTGAAAACGCTCGGCGATGACGACAGCGTTGACATCTCGCGAAATGAGCTTGCAAGCTTTTTCTCGTGTGCGCCAAGCCAAATCAACTATGTGCTTGAAACACGCTTCACGGTTGATAGAGGCTTTGTTAAGGAGAGCAAGCGCGGCGGTGGGGGCTATATCAAAATCAGCAAAATCAATGTTGAAGACGACAACTACATGAACAACCTCATTTTGGAAAGTGTTGGTGATGAGCTCAGCGCAAAGCGTCTTTCTCAAATTCTCGACAAACTTCTTCACGAACAGATCATAACCAAGCGCGAAAGTGAGATTATTTCAAGCTCGCTCAGCGAAAAGTCACTTGCAATGCCTTTCACAATCAAAGACTCAATCAGGGCAAGAGCCTTCAAAAATATTCTTTCAACACTCCTCGTTTTCAAGGAGGATGACGAATAATGTTTTTTCCTCTTGACTCGATTGCTGACACTTTGGCAAACTATAATGACCTTATTAACACTAATGGCTATGTCTATTCGTCAAAAGACATCTTCTGCAAAAAATGCAAAAGGAGTTTGAGCGACTTTTTGGACACTGGCTTTGTTGGTTGCGCTGAGTGTTATAACAGCTTCAAAAACCAAGCACTTGAACTCGCAAGAGACTATCATGGGCGCCTCAATCATGTTGGAAAGGTTCCAAGAGCCGAGGTGACGAAATCGGCAAAGAAACGCGAACTTGAAAGGCTTATGCGCGAAAAGGACGAAGCAGCAAAACGCGAAGACTATATCAGGGCGAACGAACTCAAAATGCAGATTGAAAGGCTGAGGGAGGAAATCGATGGTAGACGTTAATTCAGTTGTTGTTTCCTCGCGAATACGCCTCGCGCGCTCGCTCAGCAACTACCTTTTTCCACCAAACTTGCAGGGTGAAGATGGGTATAGCGTTATAAAAGAGGTTGCCGATGCGGTTTTGCCTCTTGGTAATTTCAAAGTTTTCACAATGCAGCAGCTTCCGGCACTTGACGCAGAAGTGATGCAAGAAAAACATTTGATTTCAAACATCCTGCTTGAAAATCATGATAACGGCGCCGTTATTCTCAGCGATGACGAAAGCGTCAGCATCATGGTCAATGAAGAGGACCACATCAGGGCGCAATGCTTTTTGAAAGGCCTTTCGCTAGACAAGGCTTTCGACACTATTTCAAGAGTTGACGATGCAATACTCAACAAAGTAAATGTTGCCTACGACAACACTTTGGGTTTTTTGAATAGCTGCATAACAAATGTTGGAACGGGTATGCGCGCGTCGGTGATGGTATTTTTGCCGGGGCTGACGCTCTCAAACGAAATCAATAATTTGATTCAAATGCTCAATAACCAAGGCTTGACCGTTCGTGGAGTCTTTGGCGAAGGCAGTGAGGCGCAGGCATATATGTATCAAATTTCAAACGCAAGAAGTTTGGGTTATAGTGAAAAGGAAATAATTGCAAAAGTGAGCTCCTCATGTTTGAAGGTTTGCGAGGCAGAACTTGCTGCAAGAAAGAAACTTATTGAAAATAATGAGATTGAACTCAAAGACAGAGTGATGCGCGCATATGGAACGCTCACAAACGCATATATCATTTCAGCAGATGAGTTCATGAAATGTGCAGGAGAAGTGAAGATTGGAATTGCTCTTGGGCTCATCAAATTCAAAGATAACTCACTTATCGACAAACTGCTTTTCGATGCACTTCCAAGCACGCTAACCAAGATGTCGGGCGAAGAAGCGCTGAGTGAAACTGAGGAAAAACTCTATCGCGCGAAGTTTGTTGCGCAGACACTTAGAAATAATAGAATCAAATAAAAAACGCAGAATGCGGTCAAAAATAGTGAAAAATATATATCAAAATTGCCTTTTGAGGCAAAAAGGAGATGTTTTATGATAAATTATCCAATGACAAACAATGTTAAAGAAGCGCTGAAAAGTTCGGCTAATTTGGCATACACTCTTGGCGAAACTCAGGTTGGAACTGAGCATCTGCTTTATGGTCTTGCAAGTGTTTCGTCAAGTGTTGCCGGGGAACTTTTGAATGCCTATGGCGCCGACGCAAACAGCATCTTGGCAATTATCAAAAGAACAAAAGCCATGTCGAAATCTTTCACAGGCGTTGTTTCTCTTGAATACACTCCAAGAGTTAAAGATGTTATCAGGCGTGCGTCAAACATAAGTTATGAGGGTGGAACTGGCTACATCGTAACTGAGCATCTGCTTTATTCATTGCTCTGCGACAGTGGTTCGATGGCTGTTTCAATTCTGGACCAGGGTCTCAACATTGATGTTGAAGCGCTCAAAAATCAAACGCTCAATATAATAAATGGCTATGAAGAGGATGTTCCGCAGTCGTCAAGTTCGTATAATTCCTATGAGAAATCACGCGACGCAAAAAACACTTCGCAAGATGTTAATGCTGCGCTTCCTCAGGAACTTCGTGACCTTGGTGTTGACCTCACAAATCGCGCAAGACTTGGCAAAATGGACCCAATCATCGGGCGTGAGAAAGAAACCGAAAGAATCATCGAGATTCTTTGCCGAAAAACAAAGAACAATCCTGTTTTGATTGGTGAGGCTGGTGTTGGTAAATCGGCAGTTGTCGAGGGGCTCGCGCAGGCCATCGTGAAGGGCGATGTTCCAGAACTTTTGAAAGGAAAAACCATATTCTCGCTTGAAATGGGTTCTTTGATGGCTGGAACGAAGTATCGCGGCAGCATGGAAGAAAAACTCAAAAAGGCGATTGAGACAATCATCAGTCAAAAAAATATCATTGTTTTTATCGATGAAATTCATATGCTTGCTCAGGCAGGAAGCAAAGATGGTGAGGTTAGCCCAGCAGATATGTTGAAGCCATATTTAGCGCGTGGCGAAATGCAAACCATTGGCGCAACCACCACCGATGAGTATCGCAAGTTTATTGAAAAAGACAAGGCACTTGAACGCAGGTTCCAGCCAATCATTGTTGACCAGCCAAGTGAGGAAGACACAATCAAGATTTTGAAAGGCATCAAAGATAGCTATGAAGCTTTCCACAAAGTGAAGATAACCGACGAAGCAATTGAAGCTGCGGTTAACCTTTCGGTTAGATATATTATGGACAGAAGCTTGCCAGACAAAGCTATCGACCTTATCGACGAGGCGTGCAGCCATGCGAAAGTTGGAGCGTCTATTGCTTCGCCAAAACTGAAAGAACTTGAAAGCAAACTTGCCGAACTTGAAATGCAAAAAGAAGAGGCAAAGCGTACTGAAAACTTCGACGGCGCGAAGATATATAAAGACAAGGCGGACAAGGTTCGCGAGCAAATTGAAACGTTGCGCGGCGACTGGCAGAAGTCAAAGCAAAGCCAAGAAGGTGTTATTGGCGCAAATGACATCGCTAGCGTTGTTGCAAGCTGGACAAAGATTCCTGTTAACAAACTCACCGAGAGCGAAAAAGACAAACTCATGAATCTTGAAAAGACACTTCACAAGCGTGTGATTGGTCAGGATGAGGCAGTTGTTGCTGTTTCAAAGGCAATACGAAGGGCGAGAGCTGGTCTCAAAGATCCAAAGCGTCCAATAGGCTCGTTTATTTTCTTGGGACCTACTGGCGTTGGTAAAACTGAGCTCACGAAAGCGCTTGCTGAGGCTCTGTTCGACGATGAAAACATGGTTATTAGAATCGACATGAGCGAATATATGGAAGCACACTCGGTTGCGAAACTCATTGGTGCACCTCCGGGATATGTTGGCTTCGACGATGGTGGTCAACTCACTGAACAAGTTCGAAGAAAACCATATAGCGTTGTGCTCTTCGATGAAATTGAAAAAGCGCATCCAGATGTGTTCAACATCATGCTCCAAGTCCTTGACGACGGACGCCTCACCGATAGCCAAGGCAGAACGGTAAGTTTCAAGAACACCGTCATCATCATGACAAGTAATGTGGGCGTTGCCGACCTTCCAAAGAACACAAGCTCGTTTGGTTTCAGCGACGACAGCGAGGCAAAGAGCGATGTTAATGTGAAGGAGTTCCTCATGAAATCTCTCAAAGAGAAGTTCAAACCGGAGTTTCTCAACCGTATTGACGTTACTGTTATTTTTGACAGGCTCACAAAGGATGATATCGTCAAGATTGCAAACATCATGATAAACAACCTCAACAAAAAACTTGCTGACAAAAAAATCACGCTCAAATTCACCAATGGTGCAATGCAGGAAATCTTCGAAAAGGGTTATAGCGAAACCTATGGCGCGAGACCACTAAAAAGATTTATTGAGCAAAACATTGAAGATAATTTGGCGGAAGAGATATTGATGGGAAATGTTAAGGAAGGCGACGATGTTGTTGTTTCCTTCAAAGACGGCAAATTCCTTTTCAATAACGACTAAGCATATAAAAGCGCACAAAAAAACTAGCCAATGGCTAGTTTTTTTGTGCACAGAATTATATGAGACTAGACGTTGGTTTCGATGATACCATAGTCGCCGTCGTCACGAACATAAACAACGCAAACCTTTTGATTTGCTTCGTTAAGAAAAACATAGAACGAGTTGCCAACGAGGTCGAGTTGTTCAATTGCTTCCTTTTCGCTCATTGGGAATAGGTCATAGGTTTTTCTCTTTGTTATCTTTGCTTTTTTGAATGTTGGAAGTTCGTCAAAGAACAAAAGGTCGCCGGCATCAATAAGACCAATTCTCTTGAAATCGGTCAGCTTGTCTTGGTGCTTCACGATTTGCCTCTCGATCTTTGAAAGGCAGGTGTCAAGATTGGCATACATATTGTCGCTTTCAACTTCGCTTCTAACAAACATATTTTTGCTGCTGATTGAAACTTCCATCTTATAGGCAACGTCTTTTCTTGATGAAAGCACAACTTTCACAGAAGCGTCTTTTCCAAGATATTTTTCAAATCTCTCGATTTTCTTTTCGATAAGGTCTTTGAGTTTATCTTTTGCCTTATAGTTTTTTTCCATGATTTCAATTTTCATAAATTTTCCTCCTAGTTAACAATATAATTATACCATTAATTTTTGTTTTAATCTACTTTTTTAATGCCTTAGGTGAAAAATGCTTTTTAATTTTTTCGAAGTGGTGTATCATAGAAATATGTTAAAAGTTGAGAACCTAAATTTTGGATATATAAAAAGTGGGCTGTGCATAAAGGACCTGTCGTTTGAGCTGAAAAATGGAGAATGTCTCGGCGTGCTTGGTGGCGAGGGCATGGGGAAAACGGCACTACTAAAAGTTATTGCCGGGCTCAACGAGCAATACTACGGAAACATCTTTCTTGACAATAAAAACATAAAAGACATTTTGCCAAACAAGCGAAGTATATCGCTCATTCTTGATGAACCGGTTTTGTTTGAAAATAAAACTATTCGCTATAACCTTGGTTATCTTTTTGAAGTTGAAAACAGGCAAATTCCAAGCGACGAAATCCTCGAAAAAGAGCTAAAAGATTTTGACCTTTTGATGGGGCTTGATGCGAAAATTAATAAGCTTTCAAAAGCCGATAAACTCATTTTGTGTTTGCTTAGAGCAAAACTAAAAAACGCAAATGTTGTTTTGATTGATGATTTATTTTCTGGGCAAAGTGATGCTGATGCGCCTCGCATAAAAAACGCAATTTCAATGCTAATAAACCGCAAAAACACATCCAAAACGACCATTTTGGTGCAAAATAATGCAAAACATGATTTTTTGTGCAGCAAATATTTGTATCTCAGTTTCACTAAAAATTATTTTTTAGAGTCGCTAAATTTTGCGCCAATCGATTTGTTTTCTCTTGAGTACCTTCACAAAAACTCAAAGGACTTTATCCTAAAACGCGAGGGTGATGAGTTCTTCATTTATTCGTTTTTGGAAGAAACCAAAAAGAAAAAAACAACAATAAACCTTCTTGAAAAATATAAACTCTCGAACGACTTTTTTGAAAGGCTAAAAAAATCAACCTGCATTGATAGTGGGGAAAGTTTGAGAGTTGTTTTGAGTTTTGATGGTGAACCAAAGCTAAACGACCGAATAATAAACGAACGCCTACAAAAAGGGGAGTGTTCGCTGTTTGAAAAATTTACAGGAGAGAAATTGCTCTAATCAATTGATTTTTTATGTTTTATTGTTATAATAAATGTTAGTTTGTTAAAGATTAATTCAAAGGAAAAAATTAGAATGGAAATGAACGTCAATCACGATAAGAAAGAAAACTTTTCACAAAAATTGCTGGGGTGCCTCAATGGTGACCAAAAGGTTGAACTTGCCGACAAGTTCTTGACTCAAAACATCATCAGCGTTTTTAAGGATGAAGAGTTGAAAAGCAGCATTGACGCGTTTTTCAAAAATAACCTCAATATTAGTGAAACAAGCCGCAATTCTTTCATGCATCGCAACACGCTTCTTTATAGGCTTGACAAGATTCACAAGATAACTGGGCTGAACATTCGCAACTTTGATGACGCCGTAACACTTCTTTTGCTTGAATCAATCTACGACAAAACCAAAAACCTGCGTTAGAGGTGAAGGATGGATAACACAAAGAAAATCATTCAGCTGCTCAAAGCAACATATCCAGACCCCAAGTGCGAACTTATTTATTCGTCGCCATTTGAGCTTTTGGTCGCTGTTGTGCTTTCAGCTCAGTGCACCGATAAGAGAGTGAACGAGGTCACAAAGGAACTTTTCAAAAAGTATAACACGGCAGAAGCAATCGATAATATGCCAATTGAAGAACTTGAAAGCCTCATCAAATCTTGCGGCTTTTTCCACAACAAGGCAAAGTCGCTCAAAAGTCTTTCGCATGACATTGTGACAAGGTTTGGCGGGAAGTTTCCAAAAACAAAAGACGAACTCAAATCGCTTGCGGGCGTTGGTGAAAAAACAGCAAATGTTGTGATTTCGCTGATTTATAACGAGCCGGCAATCGCCGTTGACACGCACGTTTTTCGCGTTTCAAACAGACTTGGACTCGCCGACGCAAACACGGTGGAGAAAACACAAAAACAACTTGAAAACTGCATTGAAAAAGACTATTGGAGCAAAGCACACTATGCCATGGTGCTTCATGGAAGGTATGTTTGCAAGGCAATAAAACCGAAGTGCGAAGAATGCGCCTTTTCAGGCGTTTGCAAAGAGAGGAATAAACACTAATGTTTCTTGATAGAGTAAAAATTTACATAAAAGCTGGTCAGGGCGGAAACGGCAAAACCTCTTTCCACACCGAAAAGTTCGTGAGAAAGGGCGGACCTGATGGTGGCGATGGTGGAAATGGTGGCGACATTGTTTTTGTTTCCGACAAATCTATGGACAGCCTCATTGACTTTCGCTATAAAAAACATTTCAGAGCCGAAGACGGCCTCAATGGCGGGTCGAACAACATGACGGGCAAGAGTGGAAAACCGCTCATTATAAAAGTGCCGCTTGGAACTGTTATAAAAGAGGCTGAAAACGAGCAGATTATTGCTGACCTTTGCGAGCCTGACCAAAGTGTTGTTGTTTTGAAAGGCGGCGAAGGCGGAAAGGGTAATGCGAGATTCAAAACGAGTAGACTTCAAGCTCCCGCATTCTCGCAAACCGGGCAGCTGACCGAAGAACAGACAGTCATATTGGAACTCAAAACCATTGCGGATGTTGGGCTTGTTGGCTTTCCAAATGTTGGAAAAAGCACGCTTCTTAGCATGCTAACAAACGCAAAGCCAAAGATAGCTAACTATCATTTCACAACCCTTTCGCCAAATATAGGTGTTGCAAAAGTGTTCGACAAAAGCTTTGTTATCGCCGATATTCCAGGGCTTATTGAGGGGGCGAGTGAAGGCGTTGGGCTCGGGCATTATTTCCTTCGTCATGTTGAGAGAACAAGGCTACTTTTGCACGTTATTGACATTTCGGGCAGTGAGGAACGCGACCCATATGAAGATTTCAAGATTGTTAATAACGAACTCAAAAAGTATGGCAAAGAAGTTTTTGAGCTCCCGCAAATCATTGTTCTCAACAAATGTGACCTTGCAACCAAAGAGCAAATTTCAAAGTTCAAATCAAAAGTCAATAAGCTCAAAACCAAGTATGATATTGTTGAGGTTTCAGCTGTTAGCGGCATGAATCTCGACGAACTTTTGAAAATAACCTATAACAAACTCATGTCGCTTCCAAAGAAAGAAGCAGCTGATTTCACACCATTTGTTTTCAAACGCCCAGATGAAAATAAATATGAAATCTCGCGTGATGACGATGGCGCGTTTGTTCTCTCTGGTGGATTCATTGACGAACTTGTTAGAAATATTGTTGTTGATGACTACACATCGTTTGCGTATTTCCAAAAGGTTTTGAAAGAAAAAGGCATCATCAAAGAACTTAAAAAACGAGGCATAAAAGAGGGGTCGATTATTCGTGTGAAAGACACCGACTTTGTTTATTACCCTGACTAAAAACGCAAAATCACACATGGAAATATGAAAAAACATATCAAAAACACTAAAATGCGGAGGAAAATATGGATTCAAAGACTCGTTCAAAACTACGCTCGCTTGCAACTAATGTTAGGCCAAATGTTATTATTGGCAAAGAAATGTTGACTGAAAATGTTATAAATCAAATTAACGCTGAACTTGAATCGCACGAACTTGTTAAGATTTCTGTTCTGGAAAACGACGTTGACTATAAAAAGCTTTTGAGTGAGATTGCACTCAAAACAAACTCGGAGCCTATCTGCTCAATCGGGAAGAAACTTGTTGTCTATAAGGTGTCAACAAAGAAAGGCGTTAAGCATATTTTGGAGGTTTAGTATGAGCAATTTTATTTTACATTTGAATGAACAACCATTCACAAGGATGAAAAATCTTGAAAAGAATATTGAGATGAGGCTATATGATGAAAAGCGTCGTCAAATGAAGGTGGGTGACAATATCACTTTCATTTTGCAAGGCGACGAGTCGCAAAAACTTAATTGCGAGATTTTGAATATTTTGGTCTATGACAACTTCGACGAACTCTATAACGACTACGACAAGCTCGAACTCGGCTATACACAAGACGAAGAAGCCAGGCCATCGGATATGGAAGCTTTCTATCCAAAAGAAGAGCAAGACAAGTATGGCGTTGTTGCAATTGAGATTGAGGTTTTGTAATTTCACTTGACAAAATCTTTATTGTTGTTATACTTAAAGAAAAAAGTAGTGATGGTGCGTTAAGTAGGTATTGTGATCACCAAAAGAGATTGTTTGCTGAAAGCTGTGAGCAAACATTGGCAGAGCAATAGTTGAATTTCAACACTTGAACTTTTCGCTTTGTGGCTTGCGTTAAAGCCATATAATGAGGCTCACTAGTGAGTAAAGCCAAGGTGGTACCACGTTTATTCAACGTCCTTAGCAAGTGTTTTTGCTTTGGACGTTTTTTTGAAGGAGATTAAGATGAAAACAAAAATTGAACAACTACGCAAACAATTCGAAGAAGAAAAAAACAATATGCACTCGCTTCAAGAGATTGAAGAATTGCGCCTTGAATTTATGGGCAAGAAAGGTCTTGTGACTGCGCTCATGAACGATTTTAGGAGCGTTCCAAACGAAGAAAAACGCGAGCTTGGAATGCTTATCAACTCGCTCAAACAGGAGATTGAAAAGTCACTTCAAGAAATGAAAAATACTCTTGAAGAGGAAGAACTCAACAACAAGTTGCGCAGCGATAAGCGCATTGATTTTTCTTTGCCTATTAACGACAAAACGGGCTCACTTAACCCACGCACGATTTTGCAAAAGCAAATAATCGACATATTCGTTAGCATGGGCTTCATTATCGAAGACGGCAACGAGATTGAAACTGAATACAACAACTTTGACTCAGTGAATGTTCCTGCAAACCACCCAGCTCGTGATATGCAGGACACTTTCTGGCTCAACAATGGTGAAGTGCTCAAAACTCAAACATCCGCTGCACAGAACAGGATTTTGAAAGAGCACGGCCCAAAGTGTAGGGTTTTGTTCCCAGGCAGATGTTTCCGCAATGAGGAGGTTAACTCAACCCACGAAAACACTTTCTTCCAAATTGAAGGTGTTGTTGTTGACGAAAATGTCAGCGTTTCAAACCTCATCTATTTCATGGAAGAGATGCTCAAAGGCGTTATGAAAAAAGACGTGAAAGTTCGCTTGCGTCCGGGATTTTTCCCATTCACCGAACCATCTTTTGAACTTGACGCAACCTGTCCGCTGTGCGCGGGAAGAGGCTGCAACGCTTGTTCGCACACAGGCTGGCTTGAACTTTGCCCATGCGGGATGATTCATCCAAATGTTTTGAAAGAGGCGGGCATCGACCCTGAGAAGTATAACGGTTTTGCGTTCGGGCTTGGATTCGACAGGCTCGTTATGATAAAGACTGGGCTTGACGATATTCGCTATCTCAACAGCAATAATGTTAAACTTCTAAAACAATATGGAACAAAAATCTAAGGCAGGAGAAAACGTATGAAAATTTCTATTAATTGGATTAAAGAATTTGTTGATTTGAGCGGGATTGAAACAAGTGAATTGATTCGCCGCTTCAACCTTTCAACAGCCGAAATTGAGGGCTACGAGGAAAAGGGTAAGAACACGCATAAGGTTGTGTTTGGAAAAATTATTGAAGTCAAAAATCATCCTGAGTCGCAGAAACTTCATATTTTGAAAGTCGATGTTGGCAGTGAGATTTTGCAAATTGTTTGCGGTGCGCCAAATGTTCGTGTTGGGCTCGTGACTTGCGTTGCAACTGTTGGCGGTGAGGTCAATGGTCAAAAGATTTCAAAGGCACAGCTCGTTGGGGTTGACAGCTATGGAATGTGCTGCTCAGCTCACGAACTTGGTATCGGTGCCGACGACGATGGCATAATGGACATTGAGGAAGATGTTCCAATCGGTGAGGACATCAAGAATTATCTTCCAATCGACGACGTTGTTTTTGAAATCGACAACAAGACACTAACGAACCGTCCTGACCTTTGGGGTCACTATGGTATGGCGCGCGAATTTTCTGTTATTTTTGAGAGAAAGCTAAAAGACCTCAAAACTGTTGACCTTTCAAAGTTCGAAGGGCTCAAAAAACTCAATATCAAAAATAACGCCGACGGCTGCTATCGTTATAGCGCAATCAGCGTTGACAATGTCACAAGAAAGAAAAGTCCGCTTTGGCTTGCAATCAGGCTCTACTACACGGGCATGAGAGATATCAACTTGCTTGCCGACATCACCAACTATATCATGCTTGAACTTGGCCAGCCAATGCACGCGTTCGACCATGACGTTGTGAAGGGCATTGAAGTTATCGAGGCAAAGAAAGGCGACAAGCTTCTCACGTTGGAAGGCGAAGAACATGACATACCTGAGGGCGCGATTGTTATTGCCGACAACAAGAAAGTGCCAGTTGCAATCGCTGGTATCAAGGGTGGACTCAAAGAGTCTATCAGCGAGAAAACAACGAGCGTGCTTTTTGAAAGTGCAACTTTCGACCCAGCCAAAATCCGCAAGGCTAGCAGAACGCTTGGGCTCATTACCGACGCCAGTCAACGCTACGAAAAGTCGCTTGACCCTGAGCTCACGCCAGTTGCTCTTGGACGCATTTTGGAACTACTTAGAAATCTCGACAAAAATATCATTGTTTCAAGCTGCTTCACGGATTGCTACAAGATGAAATATCCTGAAACAAAAATCTCTGTTGATGAGGATTTCATTTCGGCGCGTATTGGCGTTAAGATTGAAAAGGCACTCATTGTGAAGTATATGAAGGCGCTTGGTTTCAAGGTTGAAACGAAAGGTAAGGAGATTTTGCTGACTGTTCCGTCGTTCAGGGCAACGAAAGACATTTCAATGAAAGAAGACATCGTTGAGGAGGTTGCAAGAATCTATGGCTACGACAATATTCCTGCAAAGCCTCTCGCGTTTGAACCAAAGCCAACAACCATCAAGAAGTCGGTTAATGAAGAATACGAAGTGAAAAAACTTTTGGCAACCAAGTATGGCGGCGTGGAAATTCAATCGCACATTTGGAACTAT
>CANQQH010000021.1 GCA_947625955.1 uncultured Clostridia bacterium
GTATAGATCCAAATCAATAATCATTTTTGCACCTCAAAATTATTATACAATACCCGCCGCAAATTGTCTAGCCATTCAAAAAGTTGCATCAAACGTTGAAAATTTTCAAGCCGTGGTATATAATGATTATAATAAAAGGCATGGGAGCAAATTATGAGTGGAGATTATAGTCCAGCAATGAAAGAAGAGTTCATGAATCTTTTGAAAAAACAAAACATTCCGCTTTATGGCCCCACTGGGCACACATTGGATTATAGTGAGCTCGACCCCGACAAAGACGGCAACATGGCTTGCGTTCCAACAGCAGGGCAGGATTTAGATATGCTTGATTCGAACTATAAAGTTGTTTTGTCTCCCGATGTTAGTCAAAAATTTAGAGACATCATGATGAAAGCTGCCAACATCAACTATGAAGGCTCAAAAACAGAAATTGGTTTTCTTATGGTGGGCGAAGAAAAACCAGACAAAACTATTGCAATTAACAGAATGGAAATATACAGCATGAATATTGGACGCGCTGGTTTTAATGATGCTCAGCACGACCTCTTAATGAAACTTGTTGACATCATGAAAGCCTATGGCGAAAAGAATAACAGAAAGCCATTTTTTATTTTCGGTCACACCCACCCTGAGCAGCGCGAATTTCAAAACTTTGTTTCCAATTCTTGGAGCCTTGGCGACCTTTGGTCAAGTTATGTTGCCAATAAAGTCTTACGAGGCAGAGTGCAATATGCAGATTTGTTAATAACTCCTTCTATGGATACCAACCTTTTATTTTTCGAAGATGGCAAAGTCGTTGATGAAAATTTCAAGGGCTTTTATAGATTTGCAGAAGGGATTCATTTAACCGACCTTAATGGGAAAATTGAGAGAATAAACCATGCCTACTCCGACCCAAACAGTGCGCCGCAACGACTCGACCCAAAACAATATAGCCCAGACATCTTGAAATAGAAACTGGGCGGCGGACTTTTAATATAAAAAAATCGGCAACCCGCCGATTTTTTTGTGTTGTTATTTTATTAAAAAATAATTCTGTTCTTTTTCAAAAAGTCGATGATTTGGTCAACAGGGATTGCAAAATTCATGCCTTCGGCGCTATCAATTCCCGAAACAATTGCGCCGATAACCTTTCCATTTTCGTTGAAAATTGGGCCGCCAGAGTTGCCACCGTTAACAGCGCAGTCGGTCATGAGAAGCATCTTGCCGTTGACATTTCGGCTCTTGTCGCTAACAACGCCGCTTGTTATGCAGGTTCCATAGCCGAGCGAGTTGCCAACAACATAGACCTTTTCGCCAATCCTGACCTTTTTGAAGTCTTCGAACTTCATGGTTTTGGCTTCGCGTGGAAGATTTTTTATTTTCACAAGTGCAAGGTCCACCCCCGCCCCTGAGCCGTGACGATCGTCGCCAAGCGCAACAACCTCAGCCGACACATTCTTTCCGCAGAGCTTCACGTCAACATTTTTGCACGAAGTTCCGTCTTCAAAGGTCACAACGTGAGTGTTCGTGATGGCGTAGCCAAGCTCATTAATCAAAAAGCCCGAACCCGAATGAACATACCTTCCGTCTGCCCATCGAATTTCAAGGATGCCATTGATGTTCTTTTCAAAAACATCGGCGCCGCCTGACGCCTCCTTTGAACTTTTCGACGAAACCAAGTCGCTTTCACTATAAACTTGCCCGCAATAGACGCACCTAAACTTGCCGCCCTCAATCTGCTCGCAATTTCCATTACAAATTTTGCATTTCATAATACACTTCTCCTTTGATTTACTAGGTTCTTTTCCAACCCGAGCACATCTTCAATTTTTCTGCCGCATCTTCAGGTGACAATTTATTAAAGTTTGTGTAGGTGTTCATCATCAGTCCTGAACCTGTTATCCACTCACCAGTTATATATGCTGTTTCCAAGCCCGAAAAATTGAAGGCATCATCGCCAATTATTGTAACGGACGATGGAATTCTGATAGTTTTGAGAGACTTGCTATGTTCAAACGCACTTTGACCAATGTTGGTAACATTCCCCAAAAGAACTTTTGAGAGATTGCCGCAACTTCTAAATGCTTTATCGCCAATTACAAATGTGCTTGAAACTGTGCTGAGGTCAACGGTTTCAAGGCTCTCGCAAAATTCAAACGCGCCTTCGCCAATACCTGTTAGGCTGTTTCCAAATTGAACTGTTTTAAGGTTCCTGCAATTTGAGAACGAGCTTTTGCCAATGCTTGTTAGGCCATTTCCAAAGTATACTTCTTGAAGGCTGTTGTTGCCCTCAAATGCATAGTCGTCAATTTCGGTGAGGCCGTTTCCAAAGTATATCACGCTGAGCTTCTTGCAGTTTTTGAATGTATAGTTATAGCCGCCGATAAGCTTTCTCTTCGCGCGGAACTGCATGGTTTCCACTCCGTCGCCAATGCTGAGCACGGTGAGTTGGCTGCATCTATCGAATGCCTGTTTGCCAATTTCGGTCACATTGTTTCCAATGTAGATTTCGTTGATTTTGTCGTTCCAATAGAAGGCTTTTGAGCTGATGGCCGTGTAGCTCTCTGGAATGATGAGTTTCTTTATGGTCTTGGTTCTTATACCGTTATTGAACTTTTTGCCAACTGCTGTCACTGGCTTGCCACGGTAGGTTTCAGGCAGCACGAGTTCGCCGTCGAACCCTTTGAGGGTGCCGAGCGAACGGATGGTGTAGCCGCTGTCGTTTTTGTCCATACGCGCGATGATTGCGTCGTCGTAGTAAACAGAGGTGGTGTTGTTTTTATAAACATAGGAAAGGCCAATAACCGCAACGCAGATAACAAGAGGAATCAGCATTTTGAATATTGAGCCAACGCCCCTGACATTTTGAATCATTATAATGTCGAGAATTATCAACAGCACGCCAAGCAGCATATAGAGAAGAAGGAAGAAGTTGCTCTCAAAGATACCAACCGAAACAATATAGAACGCGCTGTTATAGCCAAGATAACCGCAAACTGGAATGAAGAGCAGCACCGCTGAGCATAAAAGCGAGATAATCAATAGGATTGAGCAAACAACTTTCGTCGCCAAGCGCTTTCTTTTTCTGTGGGCAAATTCTTTTTGCCTATCAATGATTTGATTGACTTTCAATAGTTCTTTCTTGATGCCAATTTCGCTAAGCTTTGTTGCCACATCGCGGATTTCAAATAGGATTGGGTCTTGGCTGACATTCTTTTTGATGCTGAAAACATAGCTTTCGTCTGGCAACTTATGTTTTTTGCAAAAATCGCGATAGAGCTTTTGCACTTTTTCTTCGAGTTCTTGTATCTCATTCCTACGAGATTCCATGAACTTGTTGGTTTCTCGCATATGATAATCATCAATTGCCTTTTGGATTTGTGCGGAATAGTTGAAAATCTCGGTTTTGGAAGGTCTCAGGTGTTTGATAACATCGTCGAACTCTTCGGGCTTTGACAAAAGCTTGCTATATTGATCAATCGTCTTTTTGAAGATCATATATTTGTTTGCATTCTGCTTCTCAGGATGAACTTCATTAAATTGCGTTATCGCGTCGAGATAGTCTTTGTCGCGCGAAATGAAGTCGGTGAGATGCACGAGTTCAAGCAGGTTCCCTATTCTGCGCTTTATCAAGAACTTGTTGAAATACGCGTCATAGTTATGAACATCAGTTTGCAAAAGCAAGTCGTTATAGCTATCCGCCATCTCAAAGTTTGGCTTTCTCTTTGCTTCAGCAAGCCCGAGCAGGTTGTCAATGAACTGTTGGAGATAGTCAATGAAGAGCGTGTCTTGCTTCTTTGGAATCATCTTCAAAACAAAGTCGAAGATTTTGCTTGCCTGCTCATCCTTTTCGGCTTTCACAAGGTCAATAACTTGCGCAAAAATCTTGCTTGTTGCGTAGTCGTTGAAGCCATAGGAATAAACTTCCTTTTCAAGCACATCAAAGTTCTTCTCGTTTTTCAAAAACTCAGGAAGTTCTTTCTTGTTTGAAAGGTTCTTGATTGCAAAGTTTTCATAGAGCGCTTCCTTATCCGACTTGTCAACTTCCAAAATGTTCGCATAGCAGAGGTTGCGCGACTTTGGCACCTTGCTCAAAAACTCGCGGTTCATTTTGATATATTTGTCTGTGTTGGTTATGGTTTTCAAAACGCTCTTGAAGGTTTCTTCGTCTTTTGTGTCGAGCGCCTCGCGATACATGATGTCTGCGAGTTCGCTGATCTTGGCTGGCGACGACTCAGGCAGCGAGATATACTCTTCAAATTCCCTCAAATGCTTGTGATACTTAACTCTCGAATAGAGCGCGTCATAATAAACCGCCCTCTTCGCTGGGTCAGACTCGGTGGAAATAGCCTTTTCAATGTTGTCGAAATCATAAAGTGCTCTTTTCTTTGCGATATATTGCTGCACATTTTGGCATCTGGTGTCTGCCAGTTCCAAAATCCAATATGCCGCGCTGAGCTTTGGCCTTTCCTTGATGAGGCTCTCGGCCATTGAGCTCGCCGTCACATAGTCTTCTTCATCCAAGAAGTTTTGAAGCGTGCCGATTTGCGCGTGGTCGGACGCTGAAACAACGCCATTTCTCTCAATTTTGAGGTCGCGCTTCTTGATTTGTTGCTCAATTACATTCTTCTTTTCAACATTGATTTTTCCGTATTCCTTACGGTCGATGTCTGGAATACGGTTCTTGCTTTCAGAGTACTTACCAACGAAGCTGATGATCTTGTCTTTTGCGTCGAACTCGTCGAGCGCAATACCTTGAATTTTTCCGCTGACGCCCGGCAACCTTTCAATAATCTTGCCATTTTTGAACGCAAAAGTGATGCTGTTGAGGTGTTTTTCCTCATTCTTTATCATCTGCAAGAATCTTGTGTATTCATTCTGCACCCATTGAGTGTGGAGATAGGATTCGTCGAGGCAGACAATGATCATGCAAGGCGAAGAATAGAGCGCATAGAGAATGTATGCCTCATAGTCAACACCGAGATTTTTGTTGAGAACTTCTTCCGAAAAGAATGGATTGAAGCCCGCTTCTTTGAGCGCCTTATAGAGTTTCTCTGCCTCGAAATAGTCTTCGGTATGCCTTTTCTTGTTGTCGACTTCGCTGACCTTTGTACAGATGAAGCAGTCATAGCTAACACCCGAACTTTTGAGTTCGTTGAACTTGTTCCTTATGTCGTCAATTTCGGTGCCTTTTTGATAATAGACCTTCTTTTGCTCAGGAGTTGCAAGGTCGAGCGCCTTTTTATAGTTCTTGTCTTCGGTGAACTTTTTGTTGATGACCTCATAGCAAATTGGTTGAAGACATTTCTTCACCTCTTTGGTGTTTTCGTCTTCGCGCAAACTATTCAAATATTGCACTTTTGCGTTTGCAAGCGCCATTCCAAAGTAGGCTTCGGGCTCTTCTTCGTCTTGCTCGGCAGCCTTTTGATACATCTGGTATGCGTCTTCAAATCGTCCCTTGTCAAGATCGCGTTCAGCCTCTTTCAAAAGGTCGATAACGCTTTCAGCGGCCTCATGCTTTGGAACTGTGAATGAACTGTTACAATATTTGCATATAATAACCCCATTTTTTGCTTCGTTGATGTCCAAATCCCCTTGACAGTTCGTACACTTTAATTGCGTTAGAAGCAGGCTCATAATTTTCTCCTTTGTATTATGTCTATTTGTTGTGTTTAGCCGTTAGCACTTTTCACTCCATAAGTTTTTCAATATCTTCTTTTTGAACGGATGGAGTTATCTCGCTTATTGCCTTTTCAAAATCTTCTTGGCAAATGTATTTTTCTTCGGTTTTCAGTGCCCTTAGCGCAGAAATTTCTTCCACGCGGTCCATGAGGTTGGTCATGTCGGCGCCATTATAGCCATTAGTCTTGGTCACCACGGCCGAAACATTGAAGTCGCTCGAAATTGAAACAACGCCTTTGTGCTTCACCTTTTCAAGCCTGTGCTCAATCATATACTTTCTTGCGTCGTCGTCTGGCAAGCCAACATAGATTCTTGTTCCAAACCTGCCCGGCCTTATGAACGCTGAATCGATGTCCCAAGGCTTGTTGGTTGACGCAACCAAGAACAAGATGTTGTTGGTTTTCTTGCCATACTCTTCAATGCCCTGGATCTGCGCCAAAAATTCTGAGCGCAACTGCTTTGCTATTTGCGACCTTGTGTTCTTTGGCGAGATTGAATCCATTTCGTCAAAATACACAACCGCGCAAGGGAATCTTCTTGCTTGGTCGAAGAGTGCGCGCACCGCCTTCTCGGAGTTGCCCACCCCTTGGTTTAGAAGATCCGACGGCTTGACCGAGCAGAACTTCGCGCCAATCTCGTTTGCGATTGCAGCTGCGATCATTGTTTTGCCAGTTCCCGGAGGACCATAGAGGAGCAGTCCCCCGCCGCTCTTTCGAACGTAGCCCTCAAACGCCTTTGGATTTTTTAGCGGCAAAAGCACCTTGACTTCAACCACTTCCTTAACGCTTTCAAGCCCCGCGATGTCGTCGAACCTTATGCTTGGCAGGCTGTCCCAATTGAACTTGAAATCGTCGTTGACTCTATCTTCATCGCTGAGCACCTTTTCCTCAGGCGAACCGAACTTGCGCTCGTCGTCCTTTGCCTCAGGTTTTGGCTCAACTTGCTTTGGCTCAATTGGTTTTGAGGTTTTATCATTTTTGAGTTCGATTTCATAGACCTTGTCAGGGAAGTCCTGCTCGGTTATTTTCAAAATATCTTCATTCGTTGGAGATGAGAGTTTCGAAATTCTTTTCGACTGCCTCGTGACAGTCTCTTCAAAAATATTGCGCACGTCTCTTGCATTTCCAAAATTATTTTCTCGATTTGCAAAGAGCGTGCTGAAATATTTCCTTATCAAATTTTTCGCACTTTCACTCAAAATATATTGATTTTTTGCGCAAAAACCTTCAAAAATCTCAAAAAGTTCTTCTCCGTTGTAGTCTGGGAAGAAGATGAAATTCTTGAATCGGGAGCTCAGCCCCGGGTTTGAAGAAATGAATTTTTGCATTGGATTGGTGTAGCCCGCAACGATGATGGCAATGTCGTTTCGCTTGTCTTCCATTTCTTTTAGTATTGTGTCGATTGCCTCTTGCCCAAAGTCGTTCATGCCGCCGTTTGCGAGAGTGTAGGCCTCATCGATAAACAAAACGCCGCCCTCAGCTTTTTTCAAAACGTCTTTGGTCTTGGTTGCCGTTTGACCAACATAGCCAGCCACAAGCCCAGCCCTGTCAACTTCAACGAGTTGCCCCTTGCTGAGAATCCCAAGCGCGCAATAAATCTGCGCAATCAGCCTTGCAACCGTGGTCTTGCCCGTTCCGGGATTGCCCGTGAACACCATGTGATACGACATCTCTGGCACACTCATCCCGCGCTCTTTTCGCATTTGGAAAACTTTGATTTGGTCAATCCAATCGCTAACTTGGTCCTTAACGGTTTTGAGGCCGATCAAACCATTAAGCTGCGAGAGCGCCTCTTCAAGCGTGATTTTTTCATTGTTTTGAACGCTCACATCCGCACGCTCTTCTTCGGCACTTTTCTTTTGAACGCCAATACTTTCAGCCATTGCAATCAAACTTTTTGCGCGGCTGAACCTTGCCTTTTGAAGTTCGCCAGTGCTCTGCTTCGCCATTTTGAGCATTTGCTCAGACGCCAGCAAATAATACTTCTTTGCCAGAAGTTTATCTCCGTTTTCTTGGCACTCTTTGGCTTTGCGATAATACAAATCAAATGTTTCCGTGAGTAAGTTTATATTCGACATATCTCGTTCCTTTCTACTCTGCCATTTTCTTTTTCAAGCTTTCAAGTTCCTTTTCAATCTCGCTTTCAATCGAGCTTTCGGCAGTTGCTTCGTTCGTCATGAGTGAATCAAGTTCCTTGTTTTCTTCCTCAGTTCCGGCCGACGCCGTTGTGAACGACGATTCGGTCTCGTTCATGAACTCTTCCATTTGTTCAGTTTGAACTTCAACGCCAATCATTGCCTCAGCAAACTGCTTTTGCACCTTTGCGAAGTCCGACTCTTTTGTGAGCTTCATCATGTCTTTGCTGAGCGAGCTCATACCTTTGAGAAAGTCCGCCGTCATTGCCGACATATCTTTCATTTGCGAAGTGATTTCGAAGTTTAGTTTCATCTCATAGACTCTGCGCTGCTGAGTGATTGTCATTTTGAGCCCAGCGAGAGCGAGGTTATATTGCGCCGTGAGCCCTCTTTGTTTTGCCTGCTTGCCCGACTCAATATAGCCCTTTTTCTGCTCTTCAAGTTTTTGAATTTGCTTGTTCATTTCGTTGATTGTCTTTTTGATTAGCATCTTTTTTTCGATTTCTTTTTTACTAACACCCATAATTTTTCCTCAACTATTCCTCTGGATTTTCCGAGGTTTTTTTGCTTCCCTCAGCAAACATTTCTTGCTCAGCTTCAACTTGGTCCTCAGTTTCGAACATGGCAAGCAAAGCATCGTCGTTTGCGTTTGCACCATAGATGCTTTCGTTCTTCTCATATGCCTCTTCAACCTGCTTGAAAGTCTCATCTGCCGAGGTCAAAACGTCCTCTGCCGAGATCCTGTTTCCAAGCGCTTTGTTGAGAAATTTTGCGAGCCCTTTTTGGTCAGCAAGCAAATTCCCAAGCGACGCCTTTGACGCGTTTTTGAAAAACTTATTGTCGTCAATTGTGTTTTTCAGCTTGTTCAAAAGACGAATGTTATACATCAAATACATCGCTCTTTGCACGTTCTGCTCTCTGTCGGCTTTGAGGTTGGTTATCTTCTTTGCATAGAAGAGCCTGACGTCCTGAGATTTCTCCGCCCTGCCCTTTGCCATAAGTTCGTCTATCTGCTTGCTCTTTGAAGCGAGGTCTTCTTCAAGGTCTTTTTCCTCTTGCTCCAATTTGCAAATTGCGTCAACCACATTCTCACGAGTGAGTTTGTCATATTTATTTTTGAAAAAAAACATAATTTTCACCTACTATATCTTTGAATTTCTGTCGGCAATTGCGAGTTTTATTTGCGTGAGCATTGACTTTATTTTCTTGTCAACTTCGCCGTCTGCCTTAACGAGCGCGATTCGCATATCTTCAATAAAATGCTTAATTTTCGTGTCATACTCAACAACCTTTGGATCGTCGGATGGAATGAGATACTTGATTTTTTCCTTTGTTTCCTTCAAGTCTTCCACCATTTCTTCGTTTTCGCCAGCGAGCAAAATCAAGGCGTCGATTGCTCTTTCATTCTCGCTGATAAGTTCGCGGTTTGCACCAACCTTTTCAGCTGATGATTTCTTTCCAAATATTTTTTTGAATAAACCCATTTTCTTTCTCCTTTTTATTTAAGTTTGTTTCCGCAACCTGAACAGAATGTTGCGTCGGCGTCATTTTCTTTTCCACACTTTGAGCAAACTTGTTTCTCTTTCACAACCTTCTTGCCGCACTTTGAGCAGAACACGTCGTTTGCTTTGAGCTCAGCACCGCAATGTGGGCAGAATGTTTTTTGCGCGGCAGCAGCCTTATGCTTTCCACCCTCTTGATTTGGATGCCCAATAACTTTCAAAACCTCATAGTAGGCGTTTCTGTCTTGAAGTTCAAGCTGACGAAGATACTTTTCTCTTTCCCACTCTTTGTCGTCGAGCCTCTCAACTTCTTTGAGGTATTCCTTTATCTTCTCTTGTCTCTTAGCCTCGGCAGCAGCGTCTTCAACGGCATTGCTGTCCTCTTCGGAAATTCCAAGATATTCAATGATGAAGTCAACGAGCGAAATACCCCACGACTTGTCGAACTTCTCGCTCAAAATCTTTCCCGACTTTGTTGCAATACTCTTGCGGTTTGCGTCGAACTGGTCATAGGTGAGCTTTGCCTCTTTCACAACTTTCAAGAAGCAGTCTGCAAACTCGTCAACAACGGCGGCAGAGAATCTCTTTTTGAACTCTTGCAAGTCAAACTCCTTCTTCACACCCACAACTTTCCTGAAAAATTGCTCTGGGTTTGAAATTGAGATTCCAAACTGACCTCTTGCCCCAACGCTGACAACCTTGTTGCTGGCTTCGTCGCGATATTTGATTTTCTCAGGTGTGCCCCACAAAATCAAAACGCTGGTGTCTTTGGGCATATAGATGATGTCAACCGAGAAACCTTTCTTCCAGTTCTTCACTTCGTCTTTTGTTTCAAAAACATTATAGTGACCGCTCTTATAGAACTTCCCATTGTCGCCCCCCTTGATAACATAAGCGTTGTGAGTGAATGGAACTTCAAACATTGCATCCTTCTCGCGAATCTCGTCAGACACCCTGACGAAAAGCACGCTGTTGTCGTCAACCTTGGCGTTGCAATGATTCTGCTCAAACTTGATAATTTGCTGTGATTTTTTAGAAAATAAACCCATCTTGATTTTCTCCTTGAAAAATAAATTTGTGTAATAATGTAACTATATAACTATATACATAATATGTCAAGCAAACTGTATAAAAACCACTTTTTTTGTGCCGATTTTTGCCAGCAAACTATTTTTTCTGCTTCCACATAATTTTTGAAAAAAGCATCATGCACATCATCTTTTCTTGCACAAAATCAATTTTCACAAAGTTTTAGAAAACACGAAAATTTACATCATTTTGCAATACTTTTGACGCGATTTTGCAGAAAACAATGGCAATTCGATTAAACAAAGATTGAAATTTGCACCGAAAACCGCAAATGCAAGGTTCTCACGCTGAAAAATAAGCGAAATGCCACCAAAAACTCGCAAAAATAAATTCAAAAACAATAAAGCCCCTCTTTCAACAATTTCATCAACACCCTAACTTTCGCTTGCCTCAACCCCGCGCTTTTTGATATCATAAACATATATTGGAGAATAGCATGATAAAACTAAAACAATATCGAGACCCATGGCTCGCAGAAAATTTCGATGAATTTATAGGGTTCTACCCACGCGAATATTTTGTCTTTGACAATTTCTCGTCGTTTAAGGTTCTTTATAACGGCGTGCTTTATTCCACCGTTGAACACGCATATCAGGCAAGCAAATTTTTGGAAACCGCCCCTGAAATCGCAAAGCAAATTACCGAAAGCTATTCGGCGCACGAAGCGCAAAAAATCGCCTATGCAAACAAAGACAAGCAGCGCGCGGATTGGGACATCATCAAGGTTGACTTCATGGAAAAACTTTTGCGAGCAAAACTTGAACAAAACCCTTATGTTAAGAAGAAACTTCTTGAAACTGAAAACTACATGATATGCGAAGATTCACCAAAAGATAGTTTTTGGGGTATCGGGCCCGACAGAAAAGGGCAAAACCAACTTGGCAAACTTTGGATGAAACTTCGAGATGAACTAAGAAAATGAACAATATCAAATATAAAATATTTCAGGCGAAACAGACAAAGGAAATTCTTCTTTGCTTGCACGGCTTCGCGGGCGACAAAGAAAGTTCAGTTATCGACGCCATCGGTTCGAGCCTGAAAAACAGCAACATCACAACAATTTCATTCGACCTTCCCTGCCATGGCGAAGATGAAAACAGGGGTATTTTCCGTGTTGAAAAGTGCCAAGAATATTTGGCTGAGGTTTTGAAAGAAATCAAATCTCACACCAGCGCACCAATCAACATCTTTGCAACCAGCTTTGGCGCATATTTATTTTTGCATTATCTCAGTTCTTCAAACGATAAATTCAAAAACATCATCTTGCGTTCCCCCGCCATTGACATGCCTCACATCATCCGCAAAATAATGAAAGAGCACGGCGTCCGCGATATAAAATTCTCGCCCATAAATCTTGGCTATGGTCGGGAACTGTTCATCGACAATCAATTCATTTCATCTCTTTCCCTGCCTAAGTTCGATTCAAAAAACAGCATAGTGATAAACATCATTCAAGGCAGAAAGGACGAGCTCATTGACTGCGCGTTCAACGAAAAATACTTCGAGAAATACTTCAATGGTCGCCATAAAATCTACTATTTTGACTCCGCCGACCATAGATACAAAAATCCTGGCGAGAAAGAAAAGATAGTTGAAATAGTGAAAAATATTCTATTTTGAAAATTTAATTGTATAAAACACATCAATTCACACAGTTTTTTACATTTTTATTTTCAATTTGAAAAGTTGAGGTATAAATGGAATTTATAAAATTTTTCAAGAACAAGAATAACATAAAAGAATCCATCGTTATTGTTTTT
>CANQQH010000022.1 GCA_947625955.1 uncultured Clostridia bacterium
CAACCCCCATACCTGTATTACTATAAATTGTACCACCGTTCATAATAAAAGAAGCGCCGCCACTCATCAAATGAACACCATTTGTATTGTTTGTTATTTCTCCACCACTCATGGTAAAAGTAGAGTCACCTGTTGCATAAACCCCATAGCCAAGGTTCTCACTTTCGCCACGAATTGTTCCATCGCTAAGTGTATATGCGCCACCGTCAATATAAATTTTGCATTTTTCATCGTCAGCCTTCGCCACGCCTTGCAAACTGCTTGAAAAGCAAAACGCCAGCCCCACAACAAGACCCATCAACAATATCATAAATCCATATTTTTTCTTCATATTCCCTTCCAAAAATTATCAATAAGAAAAACACTTCGCGCCTCTTTTCGCCCGAATTTTCCATGCTTTCTTTCTTCTATATGATACCCCCCCCCCCCATATTTTTGTCAAATGGTTTAGGGGAGTTTTTTATTTTATTTTCTTAATTTTGCGAGGGGCGCGCCCCTCGCGCTCCCATCTTCGCGCCCCAAAAAACAGTTTGTTTTTGAGGCGCGTAAATGAACGCAAAAGGTAGTATATTGCGGCGCGCTTACGCGTCGCTGCCTAGCATCCGCACCTAAGCGAACATTGAGCGAAGAGCATTGAAAAGAAAAACGCCATACAGCAGTAGTGTTATGGTGTTTTCTTTTCTTCACTCTTCATCCCAATCTTCACTTATCTGCTGCTTCATACTATAAAACATCCATAACAGAGTAATCGTTAACTTCGAACGACCAGCTATAACGGAGTAACCTTTAATAAGTTTACCCTGTTGTCGCCTATTCTGTTGACCAGGGTAGCAGATTGCGTTAGATTTTGGGATTAAAAGGCAAGAAAAAAATCGCCATAACACTACTGCTGTATGGTGATTTTTTCACTGGCCTTTTAACCCAAAAGATGATGCAAAATGCGGTTCTTCGGCCGCTTCGCAGGCGAAGCGCAACCAAACTTTTAGCCAAAAAGATGATGCTAGTTGCGGTTTCTTCGGCGCGCTTCGCAGGCGAAGCGCAACCAAAAGCAAGCCCCTCGCAATCCTACCCTTTGAAGCGTCTCTTAACTTTATGTTTTTTGCTGAGAATCAGGCCGATAACAACAGCCAGCGTTACCAGAGCGGCAAAGGCAATGAGTGCAATCGCCCCGCCTGAGATTTTGCCAGTGTATTCAGGCTTGATTGTTATCTCGCCCGTCACAAGCTGACCTTTCTTGCCCCAGCGAACAAACTTGTAGCTCACGAAGAAGTTGCCTGCTTTTTGCGGCGCCTCAACATCTTGGTCGATATCCGAGCCATAGGTCAAAACCTTGTCAGCAATCGAGTTGCCAGCCTCGTCAACATAGTGAACGGTGTATTCCCTCAGCGTTGAGGTGTAGGTTGCAAAAACGCTAGTGCTTCTTTCAATCGACTCAATATCTTTGTCCCAGCCCGCAAAAGCATAGTTGAGGGCAACGGTTGAAGCGCGCGATGGCGTTGGAATGTTTGCAGCACTCAAACTCTCGCCGCGTTTGAGTTTTATTGGCGAGCCGATGATGCTGCCGTCGTAGTCGCGGAAGGTCACAACAATGAACATCCTGTCAGTCTGCTCCTCTTCCCAAAGATAGTCCGCGTTGAAGTAACTGGTGTTTTTATAGTAGTTTTCGTTATAGAAATCGTATGGGCTGTTCTCGTCAAAGGCGTTGCTTGTGTCGCGCTCAAACGCTGAACTTATCATGCAAGAACCCGAATTTTGAGTTTCATCCACCGACGGTGCATCGCTGTTTGTATGGTTCGTGCCGCGCACCAAGTCGAGGCGCACTCTTCCATTAAAGTTTGAATAGATGGTGCCAATCGCAAGCCCCAACGACATATTGCTTGTGTTAACCGCGGTGAAAATGTTTTCAACATTTGTGAGAAGTTTATTGCCGTCGAGCGTTATGTTCATAATGAAGACGACAGAGCTCTTTTGCCCAATCGCCCCAACAAAGCCGCCAAGCATTGCTGAGCCCGGCGCATAGGAAATCATGTTCTCAACAAGGATTGAGTTGATAACATTGAGTGTCGTGATGAGCGAAACACCAACAATGCCGCCAGCAATCGCGTTAATATATTTGCCGTCGAGGCGCTGAACATTGTCGCCAACAACCCTGATGTCGCCCATGAGCAGGAAGTTTATAACATTGAGCGTTGACTTGGTGGTTGCGTCGGCGTCGTTTGCATAACCAACCACGCCCCCAACAACTCTGCCAGAGAGTGAAGTGTCAACATAGCAGTTCTTGATTGTTGTTTCAACATCATCGAAAATCAGCTCACTTTTTCCGCCAAGTTCACCAATAAGTCCGCCCGCAATCGAGCTTGACGCAATGTTGCCGCCAATAACAGACACATTCTCAATAGTAACGCCATCTGCAACGTTTGCGGCAAGCGCCCCAACAACGCTACCAATGAGGCAAGGCTCTTCGATTGTGAGGTTCTTGATAACAACATTGTTGCTGCCATAGACCTTTGCAACATAGCCAAAGAGCGATGGCGCGAAATCATAGAGCAGATACTCATGCCCATAGTCATCAATCGTGCCGATACTCATCACCTCAACTGATGTCATATTGAAAATTGTGTGCCCGTTTCCGTCGAACACGCCGGCAAACGGATAGTCTTCCAGCCCAGTTAGATACCTTGTTCCGTCGTATTCTTCAATCTGCTGAACGCTGTAACCAATTCCTGTCCAAATTCTGCCAGCGAGGTCGATGTCGGCGGTGAGGATGTAATTCTTGTTGTAGTATTGCGAATAGAGGTTCGAGGTAAGTAGCACGCTGAGATACGAAAGCTGTTCACTCGTGTTGATCTCATATGGATGCAGCGCGGAGCCGTCGCCGCCGTCGAAGTCATAGGAGTAGTTGTCAAGCCAGAACGACGCATCAACAAACTCTGGAAGCTTTCCGTTCGTGAACTTATAGGTCGTTTTCTCAAACGAGGTTGCGTCGGCGAGGAATGTGAAGCTGTCGCTCAAAAAGTAGTTGGCGTTGTCGAAATCGAAGTCGCCCGAGAAGAGCTCGTCGCCACTTTGCCTGTTGTTTCTTTCAACAACATCAACCTTATCAAAGTTTTCAAAAAGCTTGTAGTTCCCAATGTTTTTGTAAACGCACTTTTCAATTATATTGAGCCCAAGTTTAGAGCTGCTTGTTGACGAGATAAACTCGTTATAGATATAGTTGAAATCCGCATGAGTTGTTCTTCCAACAAAGAAGCAACTGAGAAACATATTGCTAACTGGCGGAGTTATATAGTCCGAAACGCTGAGCAAGTTCCTGAATGCCAACTTCCCAACAAAGCCAGCCAAAACCGAGCTCGCACTATTCCCAACAAGCTCGCCAGCAACAAAGTTGTTAACAAGCATTATTCCGTTTGCCTCACCAACAATGCCACCAACAGTGTCGCCAACCAGCCTATTGTTTGAATAGCTTGCTGAGATGCTGCCCGACTTATAGATAGAGTCGCTGTTTGAAGAGGTTGTAACGAATCTTGAAATCAGGCCGCCAACAATGTCGCCTGAAAGGTTGCCCGTTGCATAGCACGACGCCATAACCGAGCCACCGAAATTGTTTTGAACAAGCCCAACCAGCCCGCCAACATTTTTACCACTGATTGCAAGCGCCGAAGAGCAGGAACTTATTCCGCCCAAGAGCTTGCCCACAATCGCGCCTGTATAGTCGCTTGTCGACTGCGTTTGCCCCGCCGCCACATTGAGATTGTAGATATACGCGTCCTCACCGCACACACCAAAGAAGCCGTTGAAATCAGTCTCGCTGAGCGAAAGGTCGAGCCCGCTAATTGTGTTTGAGCCGCCATTGAAGCTGCCGTTGAATGGCTTTTCGCTCGTTCCAATAGGCACCCATGGAATGTTTCTCAGGTCGATTGACGCATTGAGTTTGTAGCGCGCGTTCCTGAAATAGTCGTCCTCGCTGTTGTTGACATTATATGCCACTGTTGCGAGGTCAACGATGTCGTTGATAAGATATGGTTTTGCAACCGTTCCTGCGCCCTGCAAGTTCGTGAGGTAGTAGCCGCCCCATGTCTCTTCGCCCTCAAAGCCAGGAATCTTCACGGTTGCATAGGCCCTTTCAATAGTATTGATTTCGTTCTCGTGCCAGCCGAGGTCTTTGCCAGCTTGAACCATCTTGTTTGCAAACCCAATGAAGCTTTCGTCCTCGCCAATCAAGGTCAAGGTTTGATACCAGAGGCTGAGAATGTTGTGAACATTGAACCAGTCGGGATTGAGCGAATACATAATATAGGTTGCATAGGTCAAAAGCGTGCAGTTATAATGCACTCCACCATAGTCACAGCGGCCGCTGGCATGGTTGTGGTTTTTCGTGCAGAACGGATAGAGATTGTCATAGGTTGAGGCGCAGTTTTCATATGCCCAAGGCGCGCTCATGTCGCGATAGGCAGACGCGCTCGACGAAACAAGCAAGTCCTCGCCCATTCTCCAAAAGTCAGGCGAAGAGATGTCGTGCCCTTCGATTGCCGCGCCGAAAATGTCTGAAAACGCTTCGTTTATTGCGCCCGGAGCGTTCTCGTCGGCAAGCGTCACAACGCTGCCCGTGATCGCGTGTTGATACTCATGCCCAACGATGTCGAGGCCTGTCACGAAGGATTTTGAACTGCCAGTCCTGCCGTCGCCGAAAATGAAGTAGGCCTCTGTTCCAAAGCCTGAAACGAAGGCAGCGTTCTCATAGTCAACGCCATAGTGCACAATCGCAATGAGCTTCAAGCTCCTTCCCCTCGAATCTTTGAGCCCTTCAATTGAAACGCCGAAGTTCTCTTCGTTCGCATAGAAGTCGTAGCACTTCACAAGGTTAACAAGCGCCTGAACGGCAACTGGATAGTCGAATGAGCCGTCGGCGTTATAGCTGATGATATATTTATAGGAATAATTGTCGTTGTGCTCGCCGTCTGTGACGTATATATTTTTTGAACTATCTGCAAGCAAATAGTAGGAATCGCGATTTGAAGTGTAGTGGTCAACCGTGAGGTCAACTTCTTCACCAGCATAGTCGGTCTGGGTTGTTTGAGCCGATTCGTGAGAATAGCCCGCCGTTGGATATGAGCTTGCCAAAAGCCCATTTCCCGAAGAGAAGTTTCTCGTTTCGGCAAGGTTTCTCGCGCTCACAAATATTGTTGATGTTTCGCTGAGCGAGGCAACTGAGAAAATGTAGTTGATATAGGTTGAGTTTTCGTCTTTGAGCCAAACGGCCTCTTTGAACTCTATCTGCGAAAGATTGTATTTTTCTTGAAGGCTTTCCTTTGCGTCCTCTTTTGAATAGTTGACAGTTTCGTCAAGGTTCAAGTCAAAATAGAAAGTGCCGGTGATTGAGTTCACTTCGAACTTTTTGCTAACGCTAACAACGATTTGCGCGCCATAGATTCTTGTTCCGTTCACAACCTGGTGAAAACGATACGCCTTTCCAGCCGGGCTTGAAACAACTTTATCGAGCATGAAAGACTCACGGCTTGAACTGATGAAGAACTTATCCTTCACGCTGTCAAGCACGGCAAACGCATCGTCAACACTTTTGACTTTCATTTGTTTGAAGTCGCCAGTGATGAGGTTCACGCTCTCAGCAGAATAGCTAGCCTCAACCTCGGGCTCGAATGCAATCGCTTCGCCTGCCCCACTCAAATTGAAAGTGGCGAAAATAGGCGCCATAAGCATCACAACAAAAAGTATAATCCACCATTTAACACTAAATTTTTTCATTTCTCAATTTCTTTCCTCAATATTCAACATTATATAACTTATTCCCCGCTTCGTCAAACATTACAATTATAGTATGTGCAAACAAAAAATTTAATATAATTTGTTGACATCCACGTTTCATGGTGATATAGTTAGGGCTCTAACAATCAAAGGGGTGAAAAAATGGAAAATATCAAGCAAGAAATTTTCTATGAGTTCAAAAAACTCAGCAACCTATTTTCGCGAAATGTGTTCGAAATGAAATGCAAGAAAAAGTTGCCTTTGACTCATTCGCAGGGCGCAACACTTGCCTATATAATTGAAAAGGGTGAGCAAGGAAAGGTGTATCAAAAAGACATCGAGGCCCACTTCGGCATAAGGCGTTCAACCGCCTCCGCGCAGCTTCATCTGCTCGAAGAAAAGGGGTTCATCACAAGGAAGAGTTCACGGCTTGATTCAAGGCTGAAAGAGATTGAGCCAACAGAAAAGGCGCTTTTAATAAAAAACACAGTCAAGCAAAAAATGGACTTTCTCACCATGCGCCTTTTTGACAACCTCACCGACGAACAAATTTCAAATTTGAAAGATATTATAATTGTTATGCAGAACAATATTGAAAGGAGACAAGATGAAACTATTTCTCAATAATCTTCGCAAACGCGACTATCTCTATATGCTGGTTTTGGTTGGACTCATCGTTGTGATGGTTTGGCTCGAACTCGAAATTCCAAAATACATGAAAGATATAACGCCGCTAATTCTCAGCGGTGCGCCAACATCCAAGTTCTTGAAAATTGGTGCCAAAATGCTGCTTTGCGCCATTGCAAGCGGAGTTGCAACAATAGGCGCCGGTTTTCTCAACTCGCGAATTTCAGCTTCGTTTTCCATGCGCCTGAGATACAACATCTTCTCAAAAGTTGAGAGTTTTTCTCTTGAACAAATCAAGCGTTTTTCAACTGCCAGCCTCATCACCCGCTCCACCAACGATGTTATGCAGCTTCAAATGTTTCTTTCAATGGGGCTTCAAGTTGCAATCCGTGCGCCAATAACTGCCATTTGGGCGCTTTGCGACATCTCGTCGTCGCACTGGCAATATTCAGTTGCAACCGCCGTTAGCGTTGCGCTGCTCATTGTTACCATTGTTATTGCCGTTGCTCTTGCAATGCCAAAGTTCAAAAAAATGCAAGTCCTAACCGACAATATCAACCGCACGGCGCAGGAAAATCTTGAAGGGGTGAGAGTTGTGAGAGCCTATAACGCTGAGAACTTCGAAAAAGAAAAGTTCGAAAAAGCCAACGACGCGCTCACCAAAAACAGCCTCTTCACCAGCAGAGTGATGAGCATCATGAACCCAATGATGAACTTCATCATGTCGGCGCTCACTCTCGTTATCTATTGGATTGGCGCGATAATCCTCGCAAACACGCCAGTCAGCCAAATCACAGCTGAATCCTTCGGCGAAACAATGTCGTTTGCGTCAATTGCGATGCACGTTGTGATGAGCTTCATGCTCGTTACCATGATATTCATCATGCTTCCAAGGGCAATCGTTTCCATCCGCCGCCTCAATGAGGTTCTCAACACCAACTCAAACATCGTTGGCGGCGACTACATGGGCAACACCAACAATGTTGGCGAGGTTGAATTTAGGAATGTTTCATTCAAGTATCCAGACGCTGAGGAGTATGTTCTCCGCGACATCTCCTTCTCGATAAGCCAAGGCGAAAGCGTTGCGTTTATCGGCTCAACGGGAAGTGGAAAGAGTACGCTTGTCAACCTCATTCCCCGCTTCTATGACGCAACCGACGGCGAAGTGTTCATCGATGGCGTTGAAATCAAGGACTACAACCTCAAAGCACTCCGCAACAAAATTGGCTATATCTCGCAAAAAGCCATAATGTTCAGCGGCTCAGTCAAAGACAACCTCGTTTTCGGCGACAACGGCAAAAACGAGCAAACGAACGAAGATCTTGACGAAGCGCTCAAAATTGCGTGCGCCAACTTCGTTGAAAAAATGGATGGCGGAAAAGACGCCTTCATTTCGCAAGGTGGAACGAATGTTTCGGGCGGGCAAAAGCAAAGGCTCAGCATTGCAAGGGGGCTTGCGCGCAAACCTGAAATTCTTATCTTCGACGACACCTTCTCCGCCCTCGACTTCAAGACCGACAAGAAGCTCAGGTCGAACCTCAAAAAGTATCTGGCAAGTGCAACCAAAATCATTGTTGCGCAGCGCATTGGAACAATAAAGGACTGCAACCAAATTATCGTTTTGAACGATGGAAAAATTGTTGGAAAGGGCACTCACGACGAGCTTTTGAAGTCGTGCAGCGTGTATAAAGAGATTGCCCTGAGCCAGCTCAGCGAGGAGGAACTATAATGCCAAGACCTGATAGACGCTCTTTTGGAAAGCCAAAAGACACAAAGAAAGCATTCAAAGACCTCTTCCTCTATCTCAAACCCTATGTTGTTGCCATCGTTTTTGCAGTCATTTTCAGCATTATTGTCACGATAATAACGCTTGCAGGGCCGTCGTTTATTGAAGAAATAACCAACCTCATCACAAAAAACATCACAAACATTCCTCTTCAAAAGGTTGCCAAACTTTGCATCATCATTCTCACACTCTATGCCCTCAGCGCCATCCTCAACTATGCCGTTGGGTTCATCATGAGCACGGTTTCAAACCTGTTTTCAAAGAAGCTGAGAAAGGACATTTCAAGAAAAATCAATGTTCTTCCTCTCTCCTACCTTGACCACACCACCCACGGCGATATGCTCAGCCGCATCACCAACGACGTTGACCTCATCTCTTCAAACCTGTCAAACTCAATCATCACGCTTCTCACGTCGGCTCTTTTGCTCATTGGTTCAGTTGTTATGATGTTCATCAAAAGCTGGCTGCTTGCAATCTGCGTTATCTCTCTCAGCCTGCTCGGGTTTGTGTTTATTGCAATAATCATGAAAAAATCGCAAAAGTATTTCGTGCGCCAGCAAAGCTCGCTCGGTCAGCTCAACGGCCATGTTGAAGAAATCTACACAGGCCACACCATCGTGAAAGCCTATAACGCCGAAGAGGAAGCAAAAGAAAAGTTCACAAGCATAAACAACGAACTTTACAATTCCGCATGGAAATCTCAATTCTTGTCTGGACTTATGATGCCTATCATGGCGCTTATTGGAAACATTGGCTATGTTATCATCGCGGTTCTTGGCGCAATACTTTGCATTGAAAACAAAATTGACATCGGCGTTATCGCCTCGTTCACAATGTATATTGGCTACTTCTCCCGCCCTCTCAACCAAATCGCGCAGATAACAACTCAGCTCCAAAGCACGCTTGCCGCAAGCGAAAGAGTTTTCGAAGTCCTCAATCAAAATGAACTTGAAAACGAAAATTACAAAACTCAAAAGATTGAAAATTGCAAAGGTAAAGTTGTTTTCGACCATGTACGTTTTGGCTACAACAAAAACACACCAATCATCAAAGACTTCTCCGCGGTTGTAAAGCCGGGGCAGAAAGTTGCGATAGTTGGGCCAACGGGCGCAGGAAAAACAACAATTGTGAACCTGCTCATGCGTTTCTATGAAGTTGACGGCGGCCAGATTCTCATTGACGACATCCCAACAACAAATATCACCCGCGAGAACCTGCACGACCTGTTTTCCATGGTTTTGCAAGACACCTGGATTTTCAATGGCACCGTGAAAGATAATGTTGTTTATAGCAAGGAAAATGTCTCAGCAGATGAGGTTGTTGAGGCGTGCAAATCGGTAGGGCTTCACCACTTCATCAAAACCCTTCCAAATGGCTACGACACCATGCTCAGCGAAAACACAAGTATTTCCGCGGGGCAAAAACAACTTCTAACCATTGCCAGGGCGATGATTCAAAACAGCCCCATGCTCATCCTCGACGAAGCCACATCCTCAGTTGACACGCGCCTTGAACTCGCAATTCAAAAGGCAATTAACAAGCTCACCAAAAACCGAACGGCATTCATCATTGCCCACCGCCTTTCAACCATCAAAAATGCCGACCTCATCCTCGTTATGCAAAATGGCGATGTTGTTGAAAGCGGCACCCACAAAGAACTTCTTGAAAAGGGCGGCTTCTACGCCGAGCTTTATAACAGCCAATTCGAAGATTAAATCACTAGCTTGCTAGTGATTTTTTATTTCCCATAAACTAATTGACTAGTTTTCCTAAGTTTGCTATGATATTGTTATGAATAAAAATTTCTTAGACGAAATCATAGTAACAAACAAAGAAGGGCTTTCAAACTACCCTTTCTCGTTGCCCCTTTACAGCAAGGGTTTTTCGCTCAAACTTTCTCAGCCAATCACTTTCATAACAGGTGAAAATGGCACCGGGAAAAGTACATTTTTGGAAAATTTGGCAATGCAAATAGGCTTTAACTCGCTTGGCGGCAACAAAAACCACCAATATAGCGACGAGAAAATCCGCGACAACTCCGACCTCGCAAACGCCATCAAACTTGTTTGGAACAGAAAAACAAACGAGGGATTCTTTTTCCGTGCTGAAAGTTTTTTCCGTTTTGCAAACTACATTGACGACCTTGCAAAAGAAAATGGCGAGCAAATCTATGGCGCCTATGGTGGCAAATCCTTGCAAGAACAATCACATGGCGAGTCCTTCCTTGCTCTTTTTGGAAACAGATTTAACAAGGGACTATTTATCTTGGACGAGCCCGAGGCCGCCCTTTCACCCGAAAGGCAATTATCTCTCATCGCAATTCTATATGACCTAACGAAAAACAACGATTGCCAATTTATTATTGCAACTCACTCACCAATTTTAATCACCTGCCCTGGCTCTGAGCTATATGAGATTGAGAACGGATTTCTAACGAAAAAGAACTATAAAGACAGCAAGCAATTCCAGCTCTACTCCAATTTCATCAAAAGCCCCGACCGATACCTAAAATATTTGTTACAGGATGAGTAGCATATTTAGAGTGAAAATTATGGATATTGAAGAGATTATTAAACGCATTGGAATCATAAGAACACGAGCAAATCTATCGGCGCGAGCACTCAGCCTCTTGATTGGCAAGAACGCGAGTTATATTCATTTGCTTGAAAACAAGAAAACCTCTTTTGAGCCGTCGCTTAGTGTGCTTCTTAGCATCATCTCGGCTTGCGGGTCAACGCCCGAAGAGTTCTTCTCTGCCGACATCAACACCTACCAAAAAAAACAAAGAGACTCTTGAATTTATCAAAACGCTCTCGCCTTTTCAAAAATAGGCAATAAGAAACCTCTATAAGAAATAATTTTCTTGACAAACTTCGCGCGATTTTTTACCATATAATAAAAGAGGCTATTATGGAAACAAAAATTATTGTTGGATTCGTTATTTTCTTTCTTGTTTGCGCAGCTTTGGCAGGCGCATACATCATTGCAAGAATAAAAAAAGGACCATCTCCACTTGCGCTGCTTTTGAAAACATTGGCGTCGCTTGTGTTTGTTTTGGGCGGGCTCTATGCATCGCTTATATGCGGATTTGGAACTGGTAATTTCTTGTTCGTTGCAGGTCTTCTGTTCGCC
>CANQQH010000023.1 GCA_947625955.1 uncultured Clostridia bacterium
CCCTTTTTGATGTTTGAAACATGGTCCATGCTTTCGCTCTCTTCAAAGGCAACTTCGTTCCAGTTTTGAAGTTTATACTTTGTGTAGTAGTCGAACATGAACATACCATTCTTGCTGAGCACTTTTTCAACGTTCTTGAAAAGTGTTTCCCATTCGTCAAAGCGTTCGAGGGTGTTCACCATGTCGTGGTTGCAGGTGATGAGGTCGAACTTGCCCTTGATTGGCAAGTCATAGATATTTTTCGTCAGGGCGAATTGCATGTTTGGGTACTTCGCTTTGCTATAATCAACCATGCTCTTTGCAACTTCGGTTCCGGCGCATGCAAACCCAGATCTTGAAAAGTGGGCGAGGAACTCACCAGTTCCGCAAGTGATGTCCAAAACAGACTTATACTCAATATTTTTGTCACGCAAATAGTTCAAAAGATTAACTGCCAAAGATGAAGAAAATCCGCCTTGGTCGGCACTCCATGCAGCAGCATAGTTCATATCAAAAGTGTTCTTGGTGTAGTTTTCCATAAGCACCCTCCAATATTATTTGTTCTCATTATATCACATAAAAATTCAAACACAAACTCTTTTGAGTGTTCTAATAATTTTTTTAATGTTTTTTATTAAAATATACAAAACTCCTTCAAAACGCTTGATATCGAACAAATGTTTGAATATAATAGAGATATGAGAAACATATTGCATTCGGATCTTAATAATTTCTATGCTTCGGTTGAGTGTTTGCTGGATTCTTCGCTCGATGGTTTTCCTGTTGTTGTTTGCGGGAGGGTGGAAGACAGGCACGGAATTGTGCTCGCAAAGAACATGCTTGCAAAGAAGGCTGGCATCACAACAGGTATGGTGCTTTTTGAAGCAAAGAAGCTTTGCCCAGACCTCAAATGCGTTGTTGCAAGGCACGATGTTTATTTGAAATATGCGCGCGCCGTGAGAAAAATATATCTTGACTACACCGACCAAGTTGAGCCCTTTGGCATAGACGAGGCGTGGCTGGATGTGACGGGCAGCCCAAAATGCGGGAGCGACCCATACCTCATTGCCGAGGAGATTCGCAAACGCGTTAAGGAAGAAATCGGGCTGACCGTTTCAATCGGCGTGAGTTTTAACAAGGTTTTTGCGAAACTTGGCTCAGACCTCAAAAAACCGGATGCGATCACGGTTATAAGCGAACAAAACTACAAGGACATAGTGTGGAAGTTGCCAGTAGGGGATCTGCTGTTTGTTGGAAGGGCAACAAAAGAGAAATTCAAAAAGCTTAACATCAACACCATCGGCGACCTTGCGAATTTCAAAAAAGATTTGATTATCAGCAAACTTGGAAAGTGGGGAGAGGTTTTGTATTCCTATGCTCGGGGTGAGGACCAAAGCCCTGTTAGAAAGTATGAAGAGCGCGACGAGATAAAGTCGGTTGGAAACAGCCTCACATTCTATCGCGATGTTAAAACTGACGATGATGTTTATGCGCTTCTTTTGCTCTTGGCAGAGAGCGTGGTTTCAAGGATGAAACATGACGGTTTCAAGCTGGCAAGAACGGTGAGTTTGGTTATCACAACGAACAACCTTGAAAGCAAAATACGAATGACAAAGGCAGACCCGGCAACAAATCTCAGCAGCGAAGTTGCTGCAATTGCTTTCAAACTCTTCAAGAAAAACTTCTCATGGAACGATGGTTTGGTTCGCGGACTTGGAATAAGCCTCAGCGACTTCACAGACCATGCGCAAATGGATTTTTGCAATGAATATTCAAAGCGTGAGAAACTTCAAAAACTTGAAGAAACAGTTGAGAATGTGCGCGATAGGTTCGGTCGGGGCATAATAAATAAGGGAATAATCTTCACGGATGAACATATGAAAGAAATGGATATTCGCGGTGAACTTTGCCCACTTTCAAAAGAAAAAAAGAACGCCTCACCAATATACTCATCCTATGACTTATATAACGCTAAAAATTGATTTTTGAATTTTCAAATGTAAAAAATCACGAAAATACATCGAAATTGTACAAATGAAATTTTATTTTAGTTAATTTCAACAAACCAAACAAAGCCGTCAAGAAACAAAAAACGCTCCTCATAGCCGATGCGAACGGTGTAGCGGACGCCCATTCCACCGCCTTTTGTGCTGGCGCGTGGGCGGGAATCAAGGATTTTGTCGATAACAAACTCTTTTCCGTCCTCCCAAAGTATTGAAAGCGGGATGATCTCGCCGTTATATTTCATTATTGCTTTGACTGAAACATCTTTTCTCATATATTTAGTGTTTGCAATAAGTTTTTAATTAAACATGCTCAAATAAAAAACGCAAAAAATTATAAAAATTGCGCAAAAAACACCCCAAAATCTTTGTTTTGGGGTTAAATTTTGATTTTTTCAGGTTATTTTGCAGCCATTTTCGTGTATTTCATGAGCCTGTTTTTTGCATAGCTTTCAGCTCCTGAGAACAGTCTGTTTGCGGTGTCAGGGGAAGATTTTGCCAAGGTGAAGTATCTTGATTGTGTCTTCAAAAAGTCTGCATATGGTTGGCTTGCAAATGGTGGGTCGATTGTCATGCCAGTGTCAGGATTATATCTATACAGATTCCAATAGCCTGAGAGTACGGCTTGTTTTTGTTGCTCATTTGAAGTTGACATGTCTGTTCCGTGGTTGATGCAAGGGCAGTAGGCAATAACGATTGATGGGCCGTTGTGCTCTTCGGCTTCTTTGAAGGCTGTTATTGTTTGCTGCATATTCGCTCCAAGAGCAACGCTCGCAACATACACATTTGGATAGTTCATGGCAATCGCGCCAAGGTCTTTCTTGTTTGTCTTTTTTCCGTCGGCTGCGAACTTGGCAACAGCGCCCATTGGGGTTGCTTTGCTTGCTTGGCCGCCGGTGTTTGAATATACCTCAGTGTCAAGAACAAGCACGCGGATTTTCTCATTTGAGTGAAGCGCGTGGTCAAGGCCGCCAAAGCCGATATCATATGCCCAACCATCGCCGCCAACAATCCAAACTGTGCTATCGAATAGGCTTGCGTTTAGGCTATAAAGTTCTTTCAAAAGATAGGTTGGCTTTTGAGAAAGGAGGCTAAGCAAAGTTTGTTTGATTTTCTCATTAACTTTTTCATCTTTCTTCTCAGCCCCTCTCCAAGTTTTCAAGAGAGTGATGAGAGATGGAGTGATGTTTTCTTCGCTCAAAGTCTGTTTTGAAAGTGCGACGATTTGGTCAACGAGCATATTGAGCTTTTCGCGGTTCTTGATGGAAGATTTCTTTATTCCAAGCCCGAACTCGGCATTATCCTCAAAGAGGCTGTTTGCCCAAGCTGGACCATAGCCGTTTTTGTCTTTTGTGTATGGGCAGGTTGGGGAAGAACCACCATATATGCTAGAACATCCGGTTGCGTTTGCAATAATCAAGTTTTTGCCATAGAGTTGAGTGAGAAGTTTGATGTATGGAGTTTCGCCGCAACCAGCGCAGGCACCTGAAAACTCAAAGAGCGGTTTTTGGAACTGACTTCCCTTGACGGTGTCTTTCTTGAAGATTGTTTCAACATTTTCATGGTCCTTCACAAGCGCGTATTTTTTCTTCTCTTCGCTGAATATCTCGTTTGGAAGAACCATCTTTATTGCTTTTTCTTTTGCTGGGCAGATATGCGCGCAGTTTCCGCAGCCTGTGCAGTCCATTGGGCTGACTTGGATCTTGAAGTCGTAGCCCGGAACGCCAGCAGCTGGGATTGCGCCAAGTTGCTTGCTCTCTTTTGAGTTTTCTTTCACAAGGTATGGGCGAATGCAGGCATGAGGGCAAACCATTGAGCACATGTTGCATTGAATACATTTCTCTTTGTCCCAATATGGAAGGGCGTTGGCGATGTTGCGTTTTTCGAAAGCGCTAGTTCCCGTTGGAACTTCGCCAGTTGGGTTGAAAGCCGAAACTTTTAACGAGTCGCCCGAAAGAGTCATGATTGGCTTGATATAGTTATTGTAGTAGTCGCTTGAAACAGGGTCGTCGCTATGCTCCTCTGCGCTTGGTTCAAGGCATGGCGAGGTGAGAGGAATGAGTTTGAGCTCGTTTTCTGCAAGGTCGATGGCCTGCATGTTCATTTGAAGAACGTGCTCACCCTTCGACGCATAGGTCTTCTTTGCAAACTCTTTTATCATGTTTATTGGCGCGCCGCCCTTGAAGAAGCCTGAAACCTCAAAAAATGCGGTTTGCATGATGAGGTTGATGCGGCGATTGAGCCCAACTTTGTTTGCGATAGCCTCGGCGTCGATAACATAGAATTTGAGTTTTTTCTTCTTGATTGTTTCCTTCACGGAGTTTGGAAGGTCGCGGCTCAGGTCGTTTATTGGCGCATTGAGCAGGAATATTCCGCCATTTTTGATGCCGGCAAGCACATCGAACTTTCTAAGGAAGGTCTTGTTGTGGCAGGCGATGAGGTCGCAGTCGGTCACGAGGTATGGCGCCGTTATCTTTTCTTTTGACAGGCGCATGTGCGATGTTGTAACGCTGCCAGACTTCTTGCTGTCATAAACGAAGTAGGCTTGCGCGAACAAGTGCGCTTCTTCGCCGATGATCTTGACCGTGTTCTTGTTTGCGCTGACAGTTCCGTCGGAGCCGAGGCCATAGAACTTGCAGGTGATGGTCGATTCGTTTTCGAGGTTGACATGCTTAGATGGTTTGAGCGAGGTGAAAGTCACATCATCTTCAATTCCAACCGTGAAGTGGTTCTTTGGATTCTTTTGCGCCATGTTTTCAAAAACTTGGAAAGCGTTTGTTGGCGTGAAGTCCTTGCTGGAAATTCCATAGCGGCCGCCGAGAACTGGCAAAGATATGCCATACTCGTTGAGCGCGGAGATAACATCGAGGGCAAGAGGCTCAAAAGTTGCGCCGCTTTCTTTTGTTCGGTCAAGAACGGTGATGATCTTTGCTGTGCTTGGAATTTTGCTCAAAAATGCTTTTGAATCAAATGGGCGATAGAGCCTAACTTTGATTGCACCAACCTTGTTGCCTTGCTTTGCAAGTTTTTCGGCAAGCGAGATAACAACATCGGCGCCTGAACCCATTGCAACAACAACATATTCAGCGTCTTTTGCACCATAGTATTCAAAAGCCGAATAGTTTCTGCCTGTGAGCTTATAGAACTCTTTGAATGTTTGGTTCACAATGCTAGGCACGGCTTGATAATACTTGTTTTGCGCCTCGCGTGCTTGGAAAAACACGTCTTCATTTTGCGCGGTTCCGCGTTGAGTTGGATGCGATGGAGTGAGGGCGCGAGATTTGAAACGTTCAATGGCGTCGAAAGGTGTCATTGCCCTGACAACACTTTCATCAATTTGCTCAATGGTGTTTATTTCATGACTGGTCCTGAAACCATCGAAGAAATGCACGAAAGGAAGCGAGGCTTTCAAACTTGCAACATGGCTGATGAGCGCCATGTCCTCAGCCTCTTGAACAGACGAGCTTGCAAGGAAACAGAATCCTGTTGAACGCACGCCCATAACATCGCTGTGGTCGCCGAAGATTGAGAGCGCGTGAGTTGCGATTGACCTTGCGGCAACGTGAATAACGCAAGGGAGCATCTCGCCCGCGATTTTATACATGTTTGGAATCATGAGAAGGAGACCTTGCGACGACGTGAATGTGGTTGAAAGGCTTCCACCTGTGAGCGCACCATGAAGCGCGCCGGCAGCACCCGCCTCAGACTGCATTTCAAGGAGCGATACCGTTTGACCCATGATGTTTTTCTTGCCCTTGCTTGCCCAGGTGTCAACATTTTCAGCCATTGGCGAGGAAGGGGTGATAGGATAGATAACTGCCATTTCGCTGAGCATATACGCCATGCTTGCGGCGGCGGAGTTACCATCGGTTGTTATGTATTTTTTCATTTTACACCTCAAACATAATTTGATAATGATTTTATTATAGAATAATATTAAAATTTTAGTCAAATTAAAAAGATTAAAAAATCTATTTCTTTATCGTGAAAACTATGATATACTCGTTTTATGGGAAGAATCAAACTTGTTGTTGAATATGACGGAACTAACTTCGCGGGCTACCAGGTTCAGCCGGGGAAGAGGACAGTTCAAGGCGAACTTGAAAAGGCACTTGAAAGCATTTTTCAAACAAAGGTGACAACTTTTGCATCAGGGCGAACAGACGCGAAAGTTCACGCGCTTCATCAGGTTGTGCATTTTGATATGCCGCACGAGATAAAAAACACCCACCTTGACGACAGCCTAAACGCCTTTTTGCCAAGCGATATTAGGGTTGTTTCTTTTCAGCGCGTTTCAAGTGAGTTTGACGCGCGCTTTTCTCCAAAGAAAAAGACCTATGGCTACAAGTTTTATCTCTCGCGCTGTGAAAGGCCGCTCTATTTGAACAGGGCGCTGAGAGTCAATGAAAATATCAACATTGAAAAGATGCAGAGTGCTGCAAAACTCTTTGTTGGAACGCATGATTTCTCGTCGTTTGTTTCGAAAAAAAGCGGGAAGACAAACTTCGTGAGAACAATATATTCGTGCGAGATTGTGAAAACAACAGAAAACGAATATATGCTGAAAATTACGGGCAATGGATTTTTGTATAACATGGTGCGAATCATAATGGGAACACTCCTTTTTGTTGGCGAAGGGAAGTTTGAAGAAGATTGCATTAATAAAATCCTTGAAGCCAAGAGCCGAAAGATGGCAGGAAAGACCGCACCGCCCTATGCTCTATACCTTTTGGATGTTGAATACTAGATAGGGAAAAAATATTGCGAAAAAAATAAAAAAATTATTGACTTATTTGTTTTTATATTATAGAATATCAAAGCATAGTTCATCTTGAAAAGTGACCCGTTAGCTTTTTTAGGTAAACAATTCATAGCAAATTTTAAGGAAAAGTAAAAATGAAAACATATCTACATAATCCCGCAGACAAATCAACTAAGTGGTATATAGTTGACGCAACTGACATGCCTCTTGGCAGACTTGCAAGTCAAGTTGCAGCAATCCTCCGCGGAAAGAACAAACCAGAATTCACTCCAAACGTTGACGCCGGCGACCATGTTATCGTTATTAATACCGACAAGGTTGTTTTGACCGGTAAGAAAGTGGAGCAGAAGTATTATCGTTACCACACAGGCTATATTGGTGGGCTCAAAGAAGTTCAATACAAAGACATGCTCGCCGAAAAGAGCGACAAATCTGTTTATCTCGCCGTTAAAGGTATGCTCCCAAAGAACAGAATCGGCAGACAAATGATCAAGAAACTCAGAGTCTATAAGGATGCAAATCATGGTCATGAAGCTCAAAAACCAGAACTTGTTACCTTAGAAGGCAAAAGGTAGGATAAAATATGGCAAAGAAAATCGTTAATAAAGCAAAAGAACAAATTTGGGGTACAGGAAGAAGAAAGAAAGCTATCGCAAGAGTTAGAATCTCTGCCGGCGAAGGCAAAATCATTGTTAACAAACTTCCTCTTGAAGAATACTTCAAACTCGACACCCTTATCGGTATCGTTAAACAACCTCTTGTTTTGGTTGGCGCTGAAAAGAAATATGATATCATGATCAATGTTTATGGCGGCGGACTTGCTGGTCAAGCTGGTGCTTGCCGTCATGGTATTGCAAGAGCTCTTGTTATTTCAAATGAGTCCTACAAGGCCGACATCAAATCAGCAGGCTTCTTGACTCGTGACCCAAGAATGAAAGAGAGAAAGAAGTATGGGTTGAAGAAAGCGCGCAAGGCTCCACAATTCTCCAAGAGATAGTCGAGGGCGAAATTCGCGAAATAAGTGCAGAAACTTCAGAATTTCCAGACAGGGATTTATGCTAAATAAACCCCGTGCCTGGAAATTTTTTGTTTCTTTCTTCTTTCATCGAATTTCACCCTCGACTTGTTTAATGATAACCCCGTTTCAACTGTTTCCAGTATAAAGTAGCAGATAAGCGAAGATTGGGATGAAGAGTGAAGAAAAGAAAATGCCATAACACTACTTGCTGTATGGCGTTTTTCTTTTCAATGCTCTTCGCTCAATGTTTGCTTAGATGCGGTGAGTAGGGTAGCGCTCCATGAGTGGAGCGCAACTAAAAGTTGCGGGAATTTTTATATTTGTGTTTTAGTTCAAAAATCTAACGCAATCTGCTACCCTGGTCAACAGAACAAATAATAACGGAGTAATCGTTAAAGAGGTTACTCCATTTTTATTTTTGTGAGGACAAAGGGCAAGCCCCTCGCAAATAAAAAATATAAAAACCACCCTCAAACCATTTGACAATTTGATGGGGGGGGGGGGTATCATATTATGGAAAGATAAAAAAGGAAGCGGGCGTGAAATAATTGTGCGCGGCGTTTTTCTTAGGGCTACCTTTGAGTTGTGATTGATGATAGGGGAGGGGAAAATTGACAAAATGAGAAAACACGTTTTGAAAATTGTTCAAATTTTGTTTCTGTGTGTTTTTCTGCTAGTCATGATTTTTCCTCAAACCAACTTTATAAATAAAATTTCAAATGATGAAAAAATTGAACAAGTTGCGGGCGATAAGGAAACCGCCAAAGCTGCAACTATTGACCCAACCAATACTGGGGCAAGTAGTGCTGGCGATACAGAAAAAGGTGGAATTGCGCTTTTGGATGCAAACACCAGTTTTTCACTTAAAAATGGAACGCTCACACAAAAATCAAAAAAATATGGTGGTGCTTTTTTTGTTTCTTCTGGGGCAACGCTCACAATGTCAGGGGGAACAATTTCAGGCTGCTCTGCAACCTTTGGTGGTGGAATCTATGTGCAGTCAGGTGGAACTTTGACAATAACAGGCGGAACAATAACAGGCTGTACGGCAAAATATGGAGCTGCAATATTTGTTGAAAAAGGTGCAAACTTTTCCTGTTCAAGTTCTCAAATTAACAAAAATGATATTGTTGATATGAATAACCCATACATTCTTGAAAATGTTCCTTCTGATGTTTCGGTTTTGCGTGGGACAAAAAGTCTCTTCACGGGTGATGCTATCTTCATGGGCGAATCTCTTCAAATTCTTTTTGAGAACGATTATTATATTGAATCGAAAATAACAGGCGCAACACAAATTAATAAAACCAGAAATTATACTGTTAACGACAATGTTAATATTCAAGAGACCACAAAAATTGCTGCAACAATGGATAAATTAAGGTTTAGTTTGCAAGATAGTAGTTATTATTATTATAATGCAATGCAGAAAGACGATACAGTCTCAGGGGAAATTATTATTCCAACTTATCATGAGAATTGCGAAGTTGGTCGCATAGGGTCTTATGGCTTTCAAGATAATGCGGCAATAACAAGTGTTAAGCTACCGCCAACAATTAGAAATATTGGCTATTGGTCGTTCGGACATTGCAGCGGTATTTTAAGTATTAATTTGCCAGAGGGATTGGAAAGCATAGATAGGGATGCTTTCGCATATTGTTCAAGTTTAACAAGCCTAACAATTCCTGGAACTGTTAAATCAATTGGGGAGAGTGCTTTCTTTGAATGCAAAAAGATTACAACTTTAACATTAAAAGAAGGGGTAACAAGCATACCTAAAATGGCATTTTTTTATTGTTATAGTTTGCGAACAGTTTATTTTCCAAGTAGTTTGCAAGAAATTAAAGATAGTGCCTTTTGGTATTGTAATTTTAGAACACTAACTTTACCAAGTGGTTTAACAACTTTGGAGGATTACGCTTTCAGTTATTGCAGCGAACTAACAAGCGTCACAATTCCTGCTAGTCTAACATCTATTGGTATCGCTCCTTTTTCCCATAGTCTTCGTCTTCTCAGCAGTATTGTGGTTGACAAAGGCAACAAAGTTTACACAAGCAGGGGCTTTGGTACAAGTTCAAGTGTTGAATGCAATGTTATTGCTGAAATTAGTTCAAAAAAATTAATTCAAGGCTGCACAACTAGCACGCTAACGTCGGGAATTACATCAATAGAAGAATCGGCATTTTCCGGTTGTTATTATTCACAATTTACGACATTAACCATACCAGACACTGTGAAAACCATAGGACCAAGTGCTTTTTATGAATGCTCTTCTATTAAAAGTGTTATAATAGGTAGTGGAGTGACTAGTATTGAAGATAGAGCTTTCTATGGTTGTACAAGTCTAAATGAAGTCGTGATTTCAAGTTCAACGATTTTCAGAAGTCTCGATTCAACAGCAAGCAGCAATGGGTATTTGCTTAATTATATCAATTCTAGGGGGACAGTAAAGGTTTTGGCAACCATAAGCGGAACCAACGAATACTTAACCTCATCTTTTACGAAAGGCTCCACACAAGAGACTATAAACAATAAAAAATATAATGTTTATTATAAAAAATAAATAATTGACCTCATGGAAAAATCCATAGGGTTTTTCCTTGTTAGTGTCGCGCAAAAAAGATTTTTTTCATAGAATGGCAGTATGAAAAAGATTGCAAATAAAATTCATTTTTTGGGAATCGGGGGCATTTCTATGAGTGCCATTGCAATGATTCTCAAAGCGCAGGGGCACGAGGTTTCGGGCTCCGACAGAACTGAAAGCGATATCACGCGAAAGCTTGTTGATTGTGGGATTGATGTTTGCATCAATTCTCTGTCGAGCAAAATTGCTGAGGCGGAGCTTGTTGTTGTGAGTGCGGCTATAAGTGAGACCGACGAGGAACTTCTCTATGCCAAAAGTCTTGGGAAAAAGATTGTTTCGCGCGCGAAGATGCTTGGCGCGCTTGCCAGTGGCTACAAAAAAGTCATCTCAATTGCTGGCAGTCACGGAAAGACCACAACAACTGGCATGATTGCCGAAATCTTCGTTGAGGCGGGGCTCAATCCAACCGTGCATATTGGTGGGCAGATGGAGAATCCCGAGAGCAACGTGAGGATTGGGTCGAAGGAATATTTCATCACCGAGGCGTGCGAATATGTTGATAGTTTTCTTGAACTCAAAAGCGACGTCTCGGTTATTCTCAACATTCAAAACGACCACCTCGACTATTTCAAAACCTTTGAAAATATCAATCGCTCGTTCACGAAGTTCGCGAAAAACACCAAAAAGGGCGGGCTTGTTGTGTATCTTGGCGACGACCCGCACGCGAACAAGCGCTATCTGTCGCGCAGCATAAGTTTTTCGGTGAGTGGCACAGGCGCGATCGAGGCGCGAAACATCAAGGAATATGCCAAGGGAAAGTATAAGTTCGACTGCTATTTGCTCGGCGTGAAGCTGATGAAAATCCGTCTTGGGG
>CANQQH010000024.1 GCA_947625955.1 uncultured Clostridia bacterium
ACCGCAACTAGCATCATCTTTTTGGCTAAAACGCAAATAAAAAAATCCCATACAGCAGTAGTGTTATGGGATTTTTTGTATTTGTGTTTTATCTCAAAAATCTAATACTATTTGCTACCCTGGCCGATAGAAGAAGCAATAACAGGGGTAAAAATCATAAAGATTACTCCGTTACAGCTTTTTGTTCAAAGTTAACGATTACTCCGTTTCAGCTGTTTGGCAGTATAAAGTAGCAGATTGGGAATTATTTTAGAGAAAAAGCGGGAGAAGAAGGTTCTCGCGTTCGCTACTGCTGTGCGAATAGTTCTTCTTCTCCCGCTTTTGCCTAAAAGAAACCCAAGGTGCGTGGAAGTGGGGGCGCTCCACAAGTGGAGCGCAAACAATTAAAAAGCGACGCGGGTGCGTCGCTTTTTCAAATGCTTTTTAGGGACTTGATGGCGTTTTTTTCCAGGCGGGAGACTTGCGCTTGCGAGATTCCTATTTGCGAGGAAATTTCCATTTGCGTTTTCCCCTCATAGTAGCGAAGGGTGAGGATTTGGCGCTCACGCTCGTCGAGAGAGGTGAGGGCATCTTTCAGCGCTGACTTTTCAAGCCACGAATCTTCGTTCGTTGGGTCTTTGAGTTGGTCGAGCACGAGAAAGTTCCCGTCGTCATCATTATAGACTGTTTCATAGAGCGAAAGTGGTTCGCTTATTGCGTCAAGAGCAAAGGCAACATCGCTTGTTTTGATGTCAAGTTCCTTGGCAATTTCGTCAATTGTGGGTTCGTCGGTTGTTTGCTTTTGTAGTTTTTCTCTGGCGCTCAGTGCTCGATAGGCAATATCTCTCAGCGACCTTGTGACCTTCACGGGATTGTTATCTCTAAGATAGCGCCGAATTTCGCCGATGATCATTGGCACGGCATAGGTCGAAAAGCGCACGCCAATATCGGGGTTGAAGTTGTCAATTGCCTTCATTAGTCCGATTGTGCCAACCTGAAAGACGTCGTCGATATTGTTCTTTGTTGTTTGAAATCTGCCGCATATTGAAAGCACCAGCCTCATGTTATACATGATAAATTCTTCTCTTGCGTTCTCTTCGCCATGTTTGATTTTGGTCATGAGGTCGATGAGTTCTTGTGGCTTTGCCTTTGGTAGTTTTGATGTGTCAATTCCACATATGAAAACTTTGTTTGACATTCAAACCTCCTTCATTTTCTATTGTTGGAGCTAGTGCCAATTTTTTATTCAATCATTTATATAATTTTGTGGAATATAAACAAGAGTAAACATTTAATGAGTTTTTGCATAATTATTAAGTATGGAAATAACATTTTCTTGCGTTAGGAGCAAAGAGGTCATCAACCTCTACGACGGAAAGAGGCTGGGGAGAATCTTTGATGTGACTTTTGAAAAAGAGACGGGAAGGGTTCTCGGTTTTCTTGTTCCTGGAATAAAGAAACTTTTTCATAAGGCGGAAGACATCTTCATTCCACTTGAACTTATCAAAAAAATTGGCGACGATGTTATCCTTGTGAAGCTTTCGCCCATTGAGGAAGAGCAGAGAACCAGGAACGCCAAAACGCAAGAAGAGTCGAGGGTGTATGCTCGGTTTAGGCGCACTCCCAAAAAAGAAGTTTAGTTGCCTTATTTTGCTTGCTACTTTCAATATATTGTGTTATACTTCAAACATAATACACAAGAAAAAGGGGATTTGTTATGAAATGTTTGTATTGTGGAAATGAAGAAAGCAAGGTTATTGACAGCAGGTCAACCGAAGAAACAAATTCAATAAGGCGCAGAAGAGAGTGCCTCGGTTGCGGAAGAAGATTCACAACCTATGAGACCATTGAAACAACGCCAATTCTCGTTATAAAGAGCAATGGTGAGAGGGAGACTTTCAACTCGCAAAAAATAAAGATTGGCATCATGAAGGCGTGCGAAAAAAGGCCGGTTTCAATGCGAGATATTGAATCGCTTGTTGCCGACATTGAAAAGCAGGTGTATAACCTTGGCGACGAAGAGGTGAGTTCGAAAACCATCGGCGAGTTCGTTATGGAAGGGCTCAAAAAGCTCGACGAAGTTGCCTATGTTCGTTTTGCCAGCGTTTATAAGAAGTTCAAAGACATCTCAACTTTCTTTGAGTTTGTTAATGAATATGAAAAACATCTCAATTCAAACAAGAAATAATTATATTTTCTTATCGCTATGAATATAGTTTAGCATGGCGAATTTGATACCATTAAATAAACTATCTGTTGGCGAAACGGCTATTATTGACCGACTGGAAAACATAGAAACAAAAAAACGAAAGAGGCTCAATGAAATGGGCTTTTTTTGTGGCGCAAAAATTGTAGTTTTGAAAAAACTTAGAAGCGTTTTGATAGTTGGTATTCGCGGATTCGCGCTGTGCCTTGACAGGGAAACCGCCGAGAATATTTGGGTCATGGGAGGAGCAGAATGCAAAAAATAATTCTTGCGGGCAATCCAAACACGGGGAAAACAACGCTTTTCAACACACTATCACACTCACGAGAACACGCAAGCAACTGGCATGGCGTTACAATAAGTGTGAAAGAAAAGCCAATAAAGTTTGAAAAAGAAGAATATATGCTTTGTGACATCCCGGGGCTTTATAGTCTTGGCGGGTATTCCTTTGAAGAAAAACTTGCGATTGAATATCTTGAAAAAAACAAAGACGCCGTTGTTGTTTGTTTGCTTGATGCGAACAATCTCAGGCGAAATCTCTTTTTGGCGCTTGAACTCAAAGAGCGCGTGCCAAACCTTTTGCTTGCGATCAACATGGCAAAAGAAATCAAAGGGCTTAACAAAGAAAAACTTGAAGAATTGCTTGGGCTCAAAATTTTCCTCATTGATGCGCGCAAGCGAAAGAGCCTTTCGGGTTTGCTTGAAGAGATAAAAAACATGAGTATTCAAAAGCCGGCGGCAAAGAAAGAAACGCCAAAAGAAGAGTTTTTGATTGCAAAGTTTGAAAAAAGGTGCGCGGACTCGTTCAAAACCATCGATAGCGTTCTTGATAAGAGCGGTTATAAAACAAAGGGATTCTATGGCGAAAGCAGGGCAGACAAAATTCTTCTCAATCCTGTTTTGTCTTTTGTTATATTCGCTTGCGTCATGGGCTTTATATTTTTCCTGACATTTGGAAGCGTGGGGAGTTTTCTCTCGGGCTTTGTCAGTGATGTTTTTGAAAAAATCTTCACTTTGGTGATGAACTGGCTTCAAACATTTGTGAAGAGTGAAGTGGTTTTGAAGTTCATAAAAGAGGGCGTGTTTGGCGGCGCACTTACCATCCTAACGTTCATGCCGCAGATAATGCTCTTGTTTTTCTGCCTAAACTTTTTGGAGGACATTGGCTACCTTTCAAGAGTTGCGCTGATGTTTGATGGAGTGTTCAAAAAGATTGGGCTCACTGGGCGCTCGGCATTTTCTCTCATCATGGGCTTTGGCTGCACAACAACGGCCGTGCTCACAACGCGAAATCTTGATAACGACAAGCTGAGAAAGCGAACGGCGATTTTGTTGCCATTCATGACTTGTTCGGCAAAGCTGCCAATTTTTGCCGTTATATGCTCAGCCTTTTTCACGAAACATAAGGCGCTGATGGTTTTCATTTTCTATATGCTGTCTATTCTTTTGATGATTCTGGTTGCGCTCATCATGAAGGGCATGGGCAAGCAAACAGAGGAAACCTTCATGCTTGAACTTCCAAAGTATCGTTTTCCAAACATGAAGAAAATTTGCTTGAACGCAATGGGCAGCGCTATTGACTTTTTCATAAGAGTGGGCGGGGTGCTGCTGCTTTCAAGCATGGTTGTGTTCCTGTTATATAATTTTTCTTTCAACCTTTCCTTTGTTCCGCTTAGCGGGGAGAAGAGCATACTTGAAGTTGTTGCGAACTTGCTCAAACACATCTTCACGCCGCTTGGGTTTGGAACGACCGGGGCTGTTATTGCGATAATCTCTGGCCTGATTGCAAAAGAGATGGTGGTGTCGTCGCTTGCAATCGTCAACGGAGTTATGGCTGGTGGGCTCGCTGAAAGTTTGTTGCTAACATCGTCGCCAGTGCATTTTTCGCCGCTGTCAGCAATAAGTTTTCTGGTTTTCATACTCTTGTATCCACCCTGTATGTCGGCATTTTTCGCAATGAAGCGCGAGGTGGGGCTAAAATGTGCGCTCAAATCCTTCTTCTTGCAGCTCTCGATTGCCTATGTTATGAGTGCGCTCGTATATTGGATGGGCAGGCTGGGACTTGGAAATCTTTGGTGGCTAGACATTATAATTTTCCTAGCGCTTGCAATATTCGTTTTTCTTGTGGTAAAATATAGTAAACGAAGAAAGACTATATATAGCCTTGAAACAATAAAGTGCCAAAGATGCAAGGAGAAATGTCATGGAGATAATATCATATGAGGGGCCTGATATAAAACTTGTAAAGCTTTTGTCAATGAGGTTTCCAAAGATGAGTTATGCGTGCATGCAAAAACTTTTGAGGCTGAAAGACGTGAAGATAAATGGGCAGCGTGTTCATGAAAATGTTGTTGTTAGGTCGGGCGATGAAATCTATGTTTATGCAACGCAAGACATGATTGACGGCGTCTCGCTCAAACCTGTTGTTGTTTTTGAAGACGACAATATCATCGTTTGTGACAAGCCTGTTGGAATTGAAGTTGAAAGCGAGAAATATAACGACTTGACGCTGTCGGTCAACAACTATCTCAAAGCGAAAGGGCAGATGGCGAGTGCTGTTCACAGGATTGACAGGGGAACTCGCGGACTGGTTGTTTTTGCAAAGAATAAAGAGTCGTATAACGAGCTGCTTGACGCGTTCAAGCGCAGGACGATCGACAAATTCTATCTCGCCATGGTTGTTGGCAGACCAAGATATGAAGAGGAACACCTCTACGCATACTTATACAAAAATCCGCTGACATCAACCGTTAAAATAAGTGACGACCCGCTGCCAAACTATGAGCCGATTGAAACCAAGTATCGAGTTGTTGAGAGGCTGGAAGGCAAAACACTTTTGGAAGTTGAACTCATAACTGGCAAAACGCACCAGATTCGCGCGCACCTTGCACATGTTGGGCTTCCACTTGTTGGCGACGGAAAGTATGGCACGAACTCAGTCAACAAGCAATTTGAGGCGGATAGTCAAGCGCTCATTGCCTATAAGATTTGTTTCCGCTTCAAGCCAGGCAGTCACCTTGCGTATCTCAATAATTCCACCATCGAACTCAAAAACGCAAAACTATGAAAATATGAATAATCTAAACCTCCAAACCAAATACTAACAAAAAAGGTTTGGAGGCTTTTTTATGAGCGTTAGTTTATGGATTTTGTCAATACTTATCATTCTTTTGATGTTTGGCGCGGGACAAAGAATACTTGACCAAATGCGCCTCAACGACAAGCAGGCAATTTTAGTGCTTGTTAGCATTGTGATTGGGATTTTGATTCCTCCCATCTATATTGGCAGATACTTTTGCTTTTCGATTGGGGGCTTCTTGATTCCGTTCATCATTTGCTTGTATATGCTCATCTCTGCGGGTTGGAGCAGAGATTTGCTGCGCGCGTTTATTGGTGTTTTGGTGGTTGGCGGGCTCATCTATTTGATTCAATGGCTCTTGCCAACAAAGACCGAAACGCAGGAGGTTGTTCCACCAACACTGGTATATGGAATCATCGCGGGCGTTACGGCGTATGTGCTTGGCAGAAGCCGAAGAAACGCGTTCATTTGCTCGGTGCTTGGAATAACGCTGGCGCTTCTCATTGATTTTATTGTTTCAATTTGCATGGGAGCGCCAGTTGTTTTGGGACTTGGAACAGGCGGCGCGTTTGGAACAATAATCATCTCGACCATTATTTCTGTTGGGCTTTGCGAATTTCTTGGGCGTGCTTTTGAAACGGCAGATAAAGACGACGAGGAAAAGGTTTTCAACTTTGAGTCGCACACCTACGACAGCGAGAAGAACGGGAAACTGAACAAGAATAAAACTCGCGCTCTTGCTTTTCATGAGGCCGGTTCAGGTGAACTTCTCACAACTTCAAATAGCGATGAAGTGAAGGAGGAAAAGCCAAAGGCGAAACAAAAAAGCTCAGCCAAGAAAAAGGGAGGGAGAAGCAATGCGAAAAAATAGGTTTGCTTGCGTTATTCTTTGTTTGATAGCAGTTCTTTCAGCGGGTATGTTTTTCGATAGAGACGGCTACGAACCAAAACAAAGAGCCATGGCGCAAGATGAGGTTAACTACTATACAATTTATGACTATGACAATCCCAAAGACATCGTTTTGACTAAGGGCGACGGCGTTGATGTGGGCGACGAATATTTGAGTTCAGACAATAAACTTTGGCGAATTGTTGAGGTCGACAACAAAACCAAGACCGGGAAAGCTGAATTTTTGAAAGTTGAGCAGCTTCCAAAGTTTGAGGTGAAAAAGAAAAGCGCGTCAGTAGCGGTGGCAGCTTCAAGAAAGAAAGTCGGGGTGTATCACACCCACAACGACGAGAGCTATATTCCATCTGACGGCTATGACAGCGTTTATGGGAAAGGCGGCGTTCATGACGTTGGAAAGGCGTTTGTGAAGAACCTTGAAAAGCGCAACATAGAGGTGGTTTATAAGGAAGACTTACACCTTCCGCACAATTCACTTGCCTACACAAGAAGCCAAACAACGGCGCAGGCGATTCTTAACACTGGCAACATCTCTGCGCTTTTTGACGTCCATCGCGACAGCACGCCAAGAAAGGAGTATGCAACCGAAGTTGACGGAGTGGAGATGAGCAAGGTTCGAATGGTTGTTGGAACGGGCAACCAAAACTACAACGAAAACAAGGACTTTGCCTATGCCATAAAAGCCTATGCCGACGAGGTTTATCCAAACTTCATCAAGGATATCTACATGGGCAAGGGCAACTATAACCAACAATTGTTGAGCCGTGGAATGTTGTTTGAAATGGGCTGCGAAAATATTGAGAAAGAGCTTGCCATAAAATCGACCGAGCCGCTTTCGAAGATTGTTGATGTTGTTTTGTTTGGGTCGGAAAAAGCGAGCAAGACCAGCCTTGCGGATGTTGAACTGGTTGATAGCGAAGGAAAGGAGAGTGTTATCACAGGCATTGCCGACAAGAACTCTTCGTCACTCAGCATACTCTGGGTGCTTCTCGGGGCAATAGGATTTTATTTGCTTGTGCTTGGGATTCTTTGCATATTCTCGAAAACCGTTAGATACAAAACAGGAAGATTTTTCAAAGAACTTTTCGCAATAAGAAGAAAGTGATTATTTTTCTTGCAAAACAAACGCCTTTTCATTATAATAAAAAGGTAAAGGAGCAAGAAAATGAGTTTGCCAGTTGTTGCTATTGTTGGAAGAAGTAATGTTGGAAAGAGCACGCTTTTCAATCGTATTGTTGGAAAACGCATCTCAATTCAAAAAGATGAACTCGGCGTCACGCGAGATAGAATCTATGCAAAGGCCTCATGGGCAGGGCATGATTTCACTCTTATCGACACTGGCGGAATTGAAACAAAAGGGATCGACGAATTTTCAAAAGAAATAGAAAAACAGGCGGATATTGCGCTTGCTATGTGTGACGTAGTACTATATGTTGTGGATGTCAAGGCGGGTATTATGTCTGGCGATATAGATATCGCAAACAAACTCAGGCGCCTTAGAAAGCCGGTTATCTTGGTTTGCAACAAACTTGATAACTACAAGGAAGAAGAACTCTATGATTTCTATCAGCTTGGGTTCGGCGAACCTTATGGGATTTCTTCGCTGCAAGGCAAGGGCGTTGGCGACATTTTGGATAAGGCCGTTTCCTTCTTCAAAACCAAAAAAGAAGAGGACGATAGCGACGTTTTGAAAATCGCCATTGTTGGAAAGCCAAACGCCGGAAAATCAAGCCTTGTGAATAAGCTTGCAAACGAGGAACGCGTTATTGTTTCGGATATCGCTGGAACAACGCGTGATTCAATTGATGTGCCATTTAGGTATAACAAGAAAGACTATCTTCTCATCGACACTGCCGGAATGCGCCGCAAGAGTAATATTGAAGATGAAACGGTTGAAAAATATAGTATTTATCGCACAATAGACAGCCTCAAAAGGGCAGATGTTGTGGTGGTCGTTATTGATGTTAACGAGCCAATCAGTGAGCAAGACGTTAAGATTTGTGCGCTGGCGCACAACGAGGAAAAACCAATCGTGGTTGCCCTCAACAAGTGGGATTTGGTTGAAAAAGACACAAACTCCATGAACAAAATAACCAAGAGTTTGGAAAATGACCTTGCCTTCATGAACTACTATAAGCCTGTGTTCTTGTCGGCTCTGACTGGAAAACGACTCGACAAGCTCATGCTCGCGGTTGACGAGGCATATGAGAACGCGAACAAGAAGGTGTCGATTGGAAGCTTCAATGAGATTTTGCAATCGGCATATTCGGTGACGGCGCCTCCGCAGAAAAAAGGCAAGAAACTGAGGATCTTCTACGCAACGCAAACGGGAGTTTGTCCTCCAAGTTTTGTGCTTTTTGTCAACGATACTTCACTTGTGACCGACAATTATCTAAGATACCTTGAAAACACCATTCGAAAGTCTATCGACTTCACCGGAACGCCGATAAAATTCACAGCAAAATCCAAGAGAGAGGAGGATTTGTGATGATCTGGTGGCAGGTTTTGCTTGTTGTTTTGATCTCCTACATGGTTGGGAACATCAGCTTTTCGCGTATTTTGGCAAGAACGAAGAAGAAAGACATAACCAAGCTTGGAAGCGGCAACGCGGGAAGCACGAACGTTTTGAGAAATTTCGGGCTTTTGATGGGGGTTATCAATCTTGTTCTTGACATTTTGAAAGGCTTTTTGCCTGCCTTTTTGTCGTATATAATTTTCGGGCACGACCTTATCTATCTATATATTGCTGGCATTTCGGTTATGGTTGGGCACATCTATCCGGTTGTTTATCTTTTCAAAGGCGGAAAGGGAATTGCGAGCATGCTTGGAGTGTTCCTCGCTGCCGACCCAATCGCAACCCTCATTGTTATTGCGTGCGCGCTCGTTTGCTGGCTGATTTTCAAGTATGGCTCAGTTGCCAGCTTTTTGTGCGTCACGGCACTCACGGTCTATGAGGGAATAAAGATAAAGAATATGGCTGGGGTGAATGTTAACGCCCTCTGCATAATGCTGTTTATTATCTTTTGCCTCACTTGGTATGCGCACAGGTCGAACATCGAAAGGCTGCTCTGCGGAAAAGAGAGCAAAGTCAGCTTGATAAAATCGACAAAAAAGCGCATAAAAGAAAACAGAAAGCAGAGCCAAACGAACAAAGAAGCCTAAAAAACATTGATATTATTTGACATTTTTGAATAAGTTAATATAATCAAATTTATAGGAGTTATTATGAATAAAACTAGTGTTGTTTCAACCATCATGGGAATACTCGGCTATATATTCGGCGTTTTGTATAGTTTCACTTTGATATTGATTCCAGTTGCGGTCTATTGTTTCATTGGCGCAAAGTTCTATATGGATTCGAGCTCTCTCACCGAGAGCCAAATGGTGATGAAAAAGCGGGCATTTGTTGGCTATGCAATATTTTTCTCGATAGTAGCTTTTCCTTTCGGACTCATTTCAATCATCCCGGCATATGTTGTTTCGCATCAAAATGTGACTATAACAAGCCTTGAAGACGAACCTCAAAGAGAGTCAACCTCTGCCGAAGAAACTATCGTTGAAAAGAAAGAAGTCAGCGAAAACACAACAACAGACGAGGAGACCATCGAGAAACTTGAACATCTCAAAAGCGAAGGGCTCATCACCGAAGAAGAGTTCGAGAGGGCAAAGAGCGAAGTTTTGAACAAGAAAAAATAGAAAAAACGAAAGTGAGGCCTGATGGTCTCATTTTTTTTGCATATATCAGCCAGAAGGTGAATATCAATTAGTAATCAAACATGGAGGGTATATGGAAAGGTTTGAAATCTACGATGATATCGCAAAGCGTACAAACGGCGATATTTATCTTGGTGTTGTTGGCCCTGTTAGAACTGGCAAGTCAACATTTATTCGCAAGTTCGTTCAGGAACTTGTTTTAACAGAAGTGAAAGACAAGCACGAAAAACAAAGGATTATCGACGAACTTCCACAATCGGCGCAAGGGAAAACTATCATGACCGTTCAGCCAAAGTTCGTTCCAAACAATGCAATCAAGCTCAACTTTGAGTCGGGCGTTGAGGCGAGGGTGAGGCTGGTTGACTGCGTTGGCTATATGATTCCAAACGCCACTGGCGACACTGAGGACGGCGCGCCAAGAATGGTTAAGACCCCATGGAGCGACGAAGATATGCCATTCGTTGACGCAGCTGAAATCGGGACAAAGAAGGTTATCACCGAGCACTCAACAATCGCGGTTATGGTCACGAGCGACGGCACTATCACCGACATCGACAGGCTCAGCTATGTGAAGGCAGAGGAGAGGGTTGTTCGCGAACTCAAAGAGGCTGGCAAGCCATTTGTGATTGTTCTCAATTCTGCAAACCCAAAGAGCGATTCTGCCAAAAAACTTGAAACGGCGCTGAGAGACAAGTATAGCGCGCCAGTTGTTTTGTGCGATGTTTCCAAACTCAGCAAGGAAGATATCGACAACATCATCACACTTGTGCTCTATGAATTTCCTGTCAAAAATATTGAGTTCAGCGTTCCAAAATGGGTCAGGGCATTGCCATATGCCAGCGAGTTCATTCAGTCGGTTCTTGGTGAGATCCGCGATAGCGTTGGCGCAATTTCAAAGATGAGCGAGCATGTTGCTCTTGGCGCGATGTTTGCCGATAACGAGAATATTGAATCGCCAACACTTGCGTCACTTTCGCTTGCCGACGGAACAATTCGCTATAATCTGCCTGTTTCAACCAAGCTGTTTTATAAGATGCTCAGCGAAGAGTGTGGCGTTGAGATTGCCGACGACTTCTATCTTATGAGCTACATGAAGCACCTCACCCACGCAAAGCAAGAGTATGACAAAATCAAAGACGCTCTTGAAAGCGTCAAGGAAAAGGGCTATGGCGTTGTTACTCCAACACTCAGCGAGATGACGCTTGAAGAACCACAAATTCAAAAGAAAGGCAATGGCTC